>NZ_JBEZDJ010000026.1:110630-133056 GCF_040648275.1 Micromonospora sp. NPDC049171 | reverse complement strand
CATCGGCGGGTGCAGAGCAAAGGGTCCGCAGGGTGGTGGGGCAGGTCCTCGGCGAGGTGCGTTCGAGGCGTCGACCGGCGGCGGATCAGCCGGGGTTCAGCGGCGACAGTCGGCCGCCGCGGCGGAGCACCCGAAGACCCCCGGGCAGATCGGTCGGGCCCTGACCGTGCCAGTCGGTGACCAGGGCGTCCAGGGCGTTGACGTGCCGGTGCGACAGCGCTCCCGGCGAGGCACCCAGCTCACGCGCCCAGGAGTGCAGCACCCGGCCACGCACCGCGGGGGCCAGACCGGCCAGCGCGGGCACGGAGAGCCCTGCGTCGGGGCACCGTGCCGCAGCCAGCGCCGCCGCCGCCACCTCGTCGAGCGCGGCGTTGTCGGCCGCCACCAACCCGGCGGTACGCGCGAGGTTGTCCACCACGCCGGGCCCGAGCGCCCGCACCAGCGCCGGCAGCAGGTCGGCCCGCACCCGGGAGCGGGCGTACGACGGATCGGTGTTGTGCGGGTCCTGCCACGGGCTCAGCCCGAGCACGGCACACGCGGCGCGGGTCTGCTCCCGACCGATCTCCAACAGCGGGCGCAGCAGCGGCACCCCGCCCAGGTCCCGCCGGGCCGGCATTCCGGCCAGCCCTCGTGGGCCGGCACCCCGGGCGAGCGCCAGCAGCACCGTTTCCGCCTGGTCGTCGCGGGTGTGGCCGGTGAGCACCGCGACGGCGTTCTGCTGCCGGGCCACCTCGGTCAGCGCCTCGTAACGCGCCTCCCGGGCCGCCGCCTCCGGCCCGCCCGGACGCCCGGCCACGTCCACCCGCACCACTGTCGTCGACGCGAAACCGACATCGGCGGCCCAGGCGGCCACCGCCTCGGCACGCTCCGCCGAGCCGACCTGCAGGTCGTGGTCGACAGTGACGAGCAGTGCGGCGCGGCCCAGCCGTGGCGCCACGAACGCGGCGGCCGCCGCGAGGGCGAGCGAGTCGGCTCCGCCGGAGCAGGCGACAAGCACCGGCCCGCCGGCCGGCAGGCCGGTCAGGGCGCGACGGACGGCCACCCGGATCGCGGCCACTGGCGGGGCGAGCGCGGCCACCGCTGGGAAATCAGCCAGCGGCCGGAACGGTGCCGGCCGGGCCGTGCACCCGGGCCACCCAGGCATCCGGGTCACCCAACTCGGACAGCCGGGGCAGCGTGAGCGGCGAGTTGAAGATCGAGTTAAACCCGTCCATGCCGACCCGCTCCACCACGCCGTGCACGAACTTGCGTCCCTCGGCGTACTGGCGCATCTTGACGTCCACCCCGAGCAGTCGGCGGATGGCCTTCTCCAGCGGGTTACCCGCCTCCCGGCGTCGGTTGAACGACGCCCGGATCTGCCCCACGCTCGGGATCACCTGCGGGCCGACGCCGTCCATGACGAACTCGGCGTGCCCCTCCAGCAGGGTCATCAACGCGGTGAGCCGGTCCAGCACGGCCCGCTGCGCCGGGGTCTGCACGATGTCCAGCACGCTGGTGCGGCTCTCCGGGTCACGGACCGCCTCGGACAGCGTGGCCACCCCGCGCCGCAGCCGCTCGACCAGGTGTTCGCTCCCGCTGGACGAGGCGTCGACGAATGCCTGCACCTCGCCCAGGAAGTAGCCCCGCATCCACGGGACGGCGGTGAACTGGGACCGGTGGGTGACCTCGTGCAGGCACACCCAGAGCCGGAAGTCCCGTGGGTCGGCACCGAGCTTGCGTTCCACCTCGACGATGTTCGGGGCGACCAGCAGCAGTTGACCCGGGTCGGCCGAGAAGACCTCGTACTGCCCGAGCACCCGGCCGGAGAGGTAGGCCAGCACCGTGCCGGCCTGCACCCCGGTCAGCCGGGAGCCGACCGCCTCGGTCAACGCGCCCGGCTGCTTGTCGCCGGACAGCCGGCTCACCAGCGGAGTGATGACCTCGCGAAGACCTGCGATGTTTGTCGCGGCCCAGTCACGCCTGTCGACCACCCGGACCGGCGGATGCGCCACCTGCGCCCGCAGCCCCGTGTAGTCGGCCACGTGCCCGGCCGCCTCCTCGGTCAGTCGGCGCAGGTCGCCGACCACGTCGGTAGCCTCGGCATACGACACCCGGGGGCCCGACTTGCTCAACGCCCCCGCGGTGGCGGCGGCCAGATCCCAGTCCACGAACTGCGCCATGGACCCACCGTACCCGCGCCGCGACACCCCGGCCCTGGCTCGCGCCGCCGATCGACGGCGCTGGCGGCCCCGAGGGGGCCGGAGGCCCCGAGCCGGTGCCGGTCAGCGGCAGCCGCAGCTCGCCAGTGCGGCGGCGATCCGGTCCAGCGCCGGTTGGGCGGTTTCCTTCTCGCCCGGCACCTTGTCGGTGAGCACCGCGAAGGTGAGTAGCCGACCATCGGCGGTGGTGACCAGGCCCGCGATGGAGTGCACGGCGGTCAGTGTGCCGGTCTTCGCCCGGACGCTCCCCGCTCCGGCGGCGGTGCCGGCGGTGTTGCGGTAGCGCTCGTCCAGAGTCCCGGACCAGCCGCCCACCGGCAGACCGCCGAAGACGCCTGCCAACTCCGGATGGTCCGGGCTCGCCGCGAGGCGGATCAGGTCGGTCAGCAACGACGGGCTGATCCGGTTGTTGCGGGACAAACCGCTGCCGTCAGAGAGGGTGATCTCGTCGGCGGGCAGGCCCAGCTCGGCCACCTCCGCGTCCATCGCGGCAGCGCCGCCGTCGTACGAGGCCGGCTGGTTACGGGCCAACGCGACCTGACGGGCCAGCGCCTCGGCCACCAGGTTGTCACTCTCGCTGATCATGATGTCGACCAGCCGGATCATCGGCGGAGACAGCACCACCCCCAGCTCGGTGCCCGCCGCCGGGGTGCCACCGGCCGCGGCGGGTGCCGGGGCCGTGCCACGCTTCACGGCGTCGGAAGGCACACCCAGCAGCCGCGCGAACGACTTACCGGCGGCCAGGTCCGGCTCGGCGAACCGCTCCGCGGCGCCGTGTGCGACACCCGGGTCCCGACGAGCGCCGTCGGTCATCAACGCCGTCACCGCGCCGCCGGACCCGCCGGTGGGGATGTCGTCGTCCCAGCCCGGGCCGTAGACCGGGCCGGAGTAGACCGAACCGTCGACTGTGACACTGGTCGGGGCCGTGCCGCCGAGCGCCGTACGCACCTGGGCGGCCAGATCGTCGAGCCGCGCCGCGCCCGGGTAGTAGCCCTTCTTGTTGATCGCGAGGGTGGGATCGCCGCCACCGATGATCACCACCTCGCCGGCCTTCGCGCCGGCCACCGCGCGGGTGGGGATCCGGTAGCCCGGTCCTCGGGCGGCCAGCGCCGTCACCGCCGTCGCCAGCTTGGTCACCGAGGCGGGCACGGTGCCGTCGTCCGCCCCCTTGCCGAACAGCGTCTGGCCGGAGATGACATCGGCCACCGAGACGTTCACCCGAGGGCCCAGGGCAGCAACCCCGACCAGCGGGTCGAGGACGGCACGAACCCCGTCCGGGGTGGGCAGCGCGGCGTTCGGGTCCGGGCCGGGCAGCACGTCGGCCGGGTCCGGCTCCGGGGTCCCGCCGGCCGCGTTCGGCGCCGACCCGGCGTCGTCCCCCAGCCATCCGGCGACCGGACCAGGTCGGACGACGACGACGCCGACGCCGGCGAGCACCAACAGCAGCACGACGGCCAACACCACCGGCAGCCGCCGCCGACGAGCCGGGGCGGCGGGCGCGGGTGCCGGCGCGGCACCGGCGGGCGAGGGCAACGCGGAGATCGGCGGACCCAGCGGTGGGACATCGGCGCCACCGGCGGTCGGGCCAGGCCACGCGCCGGGCGGAGCCGGGCTCACCGGCACCGACGCGCTGCCACGCGACGGACCACCCGAGGTCGGGCCGGGCAGAGCCGGGCTCACCGGGACGGCTGCGCTGCCGCGCGGCGGGCCGCTCGTCGGCCGGTCACCGCCGACCACCGGGAAGCGGCCGGTGTTCGGGGCGGGTGGGGGCGAGCCGGTCGGCGGGCGCCAGGGCAGCGGCGGGGTTGGCTCGGGGGCCGGGGTCGCTGGCTCGGGAGTCCGTGGCAGGTGGGCCTCCGGCACCGGAACCCTCCCCGTGGCGCCACCGGATCCGGATCGTCCGGTACCGTGCGCGGAGCCCCCGTCCGGGCGGTAGTGTGAATCTTCCCTCCCCACGACCCCCTCCTCCCCCAGCGAAAATCGGCTTGGGTGACACTACTTCGGTCCGAAGACTATGCGGCGGCCGGAGTCGGCGGGTGGGCATTCACCTGTCCGGAGGGGCCGCCAGTGGTTCCGTTAGCCAGCGTGGGCAGACGAGGGAGCGTGCAGATGGATTTCGACGTGACGGTTGAGATCCCCAAGGGTCACCGGAACAAGTACGAGGTGGACCACAAGACCGGCCGGATCCGGCTGGACCGCACCCTCTTCACCTCCACTCAATACCCGGCCGACTACGGGTTCATCGAGGGCACTCTGGGCGAGGACGGCGATCCGCTGGACGCGCTGGTGCTCGTCCCCGAGCCGACCTTCCCGGGCTGTCTGATCCGCTGCCGCACCATCGGCATGTTCCGGATGACCGACGAGAAGGGCGGGGACGACAAGGTCCTCTGCGTGCCCTACGAGGACCCTCGCCAGGAGCACCTGCGCGACATCCACCACCTCGGCGAGTTCGACCGGCTGGAGATTCAGCACTTCTTCGAGGTGTACAAGGACCTGGAGCCCGGCAAGTCGGTGGAGGGCGCGACCTGGGTCGGCCGCACCGAGGCCGAGGCCGAGATCCACGCCTCCTACCAGCGGGCCCGCGACGCCGAGGCGCGCGGCGAATCCGCCCACTGACGACCGCTGACGCACCGGGCCCGGGGGCCGCTCAACCGAGCAGCCCCCGGGCCCGGTCGTACAGGTCGAGCACCGCGCACGCGATCGGCACCACGGCGACCACCAGGGCCGTGTCGGTGAGGTCCGCGACCCTCCCGAGGTACGGCGAGACCGGCCGGCGGGCGTATCCGGTGCCGCCGGCGGCAGCCACCAGGGCCAGCACCGCACCGCCCAGGACCAGCGCCAGTCGCCCGGCGTCGTCGGCCCGGTCGACGAGCACCGCGCCCAGCACGGCGTAGCCGGCCAGCCCGGCGAGCACCGTCGGCACCCGGTGCCGCAGTGCCACGAACAACCGCGACCGCAGCAGCAGCACGGCCGAGGTGACCGCCAGCAGCACCCGGCCGGCCGTCGCGCCGGCGACACCAAGTACGGCCGCCGCGGCCACCGCCAGCAGCGCGTGCCCGATCAGCATCCCGGTGAGCACCTCCTCGGTGCGGGTCACCGCGGCGTGCACCCGGCTCCGGTCCGGCAGGTCCCGGGCCCGTTGCGGCCCTTCGGTGGGGGTCGAGGTCGGCAGGGTGATCGGCGGCAGGGGCAGCTTGCCCAGCCGGATGGCCAGCAGCGGTAGCACGCCGATGGCGAAGACAAGTGCACTGAGCAGCACCGCCGCCGTGCCGGCCGGGGTCAGCAGCAGCCCACCGAGCGCCGCCCCGGCGCCGAGCAGGCCGACCGTGACACCGGCCACGAAGACCCGCAGTCGGCTGGCCACCCCGAGCAGGCCGATCAGCGCCACCAGCAGCAGCGCCACCGAACCGGCCAGCAGCTCGGGTGCGCCCAGCCAGCGGGCCGGCCCGAAGGGCCCGACCGGGTCGCCGGAGCCGACCGCGAGGGCGCCGGCCATGAACGCGTACGGCAGCGCGTAGCCTCCGAGCGTCGCCCCGGCGGTGCCGTCGCCGTTGGCGCGGGAGGCCACCGTGCCGGCGACGGTGAGCAGCAGCGCCACCACGGTGGCCGCCAGCCAGCCGGCCCGGTGCGCGGGGCCGCCGACGAGCAGGGCGAGCAGCCCGACGGAGAGCGGTACGGCGGCACCGGCCAGACCGGCGGCCCGGGTGGCGGTGGGCGACCAGGCCCCGCCACGGCGGCGGGCACCGTCGGCGATCGCCTCGACCACGTCGTCGTACTCCAGCTCTGGCCAGTGCGCGCGGGCCGGCACGAGGTGCAGCACCTCACCGTCGCGGACGCCCTGGGGCAGCAGCGCCTGCGCGGTCGTCAGCAGCGCGCCGTCGGTGCGGCGGAGGACCCACCCACCGTGCTGTTCGCCGTCGTCGGCGAGCCCGACACCGGCGTGTCGGAGCACGTCGGGCAGCAACTCGGCCAGGGGCACCTGCTCCGGCAGGGCGACGTCCACCCGTCGTTGCGGCGCGCTGATGGTGACGCGGGCCAGCCCGGTAGTCATCGACTGGTCTCCATATCGAGGGGGATCGGAGGCTGCGCGGACGACAGGACTTTACCTACCATGAGTCCGGTTCGGGTTACCCAGCGCTGTCAGGAGGCCGGTTGTCCACCGTCGTCATCAAGCGCCCGCCCCGTCGACCGGCGCCGGAGATCCCCGCCGGTGAGCTGCCGGTCGAGGCGCCGCCGGAGATCCCCGTGGTGGCCGGCGGGCGGTGGCAGCAGATGCTCATGGTGCTGCCGATGCTCGGGGGCACGGTGGCGATGGCGATGATGTTCGGCCGGGGCGGCGGCGCCTACTCGTACGTGGTGGGTGGGATGTTCGGGCTCTCCTCGCTGGCGATGCTGGTGACCTCCTGGGGCAGCGCCTCCGGCACACCGAAGAAGTCCGAGATGATGGCCGCCCGCAGGGAGTACCTGCGCCACCTGGCCACGCTGCGGCGGCGGGTCCGCCGCACCGCGGGACAGCAGCGGGCCGGGCTCTACTACCGGCACCCGGACCCGGGCGGGCTCTGGTCGACGGTGGACAGTCACCGGGTCTGGGAGCGGCGGCCCGCCGACCCGGACTTCGCGGTGGTGCGGGTCGCCGTCGGTCCGCAGACCCTGGCCACCCCGCTCGTCCCACCGGTCACCCGGCCGTTGGAGGAGCTGGAGCCGATGACCGCCGGCGCGCTGCGCCGCTTCCTGGACGCGTACTCCGTCGTGCCGGACCTGCCGGTGGCCCTGTCGTTGCGCAGCTTCGCCCGGGTGCACGTGCGGCCCGCCGGCCGGAGCGGGGGCGGCACCCCGGCCACCGGCGGGCCACCCACCGGCGACCCGGCGACGCAGTCGCTGGTCCGGGCCGTGCTGACCCAGCTCGCGGTCTTCCACGCCCCCGACGAGCTGCTCGTCGCGGTCTGCGCCGGGCCCGAACGCCGGGCCTGCTGGGAGTGGGTGAAGTGGCTCCCGCACGCGCACCATCCGAGCCGCACCGACGCGCTCGGCCCGGTACGCCTGGTCACCAGCTCCGCCGCCGAGTTGGAGCGGCTGCTGGCCGACGTGCTGGCCAGTCGGTCGCGGTTCAGCCCGGCCGGTCCGGCCACCGACGGCCCGCACGTGGTGGTGGTCCTCGACGGCGGCGACCTGACCGGCGCCAGTGACCTGACCGGTGACGGCGGCATCGACGCGGTCACCGTGCTGGACCTGGACACCCCGCCACCTCGGCTGCTCGACAGGTACGCGTTGTTGCTGGAGTTGCACGGCCGACGGCTGCACTCGTGGTCGTCCGACGGGCACGCCGAGGTGGGCACCGCCGACCAGCTCGACCTCGCCGACGCCGAGGCGATCGCCCGGCGGTTGGCGCCACTGCGGCTCGCCGGGGCGGCACGCGGACCGGACGCTCCGCTCCAGGCCGACCTGGGTCTTCCCGAACTACTCGGGCTCGGTGACCCGGAGAGCTTCACCGCTGAGCAGGGCTGGTTGCCGCGCTCGGCACGGGACCGGCTGCGGGTGCCGATCGGGGTGGGCGCGGACGGCGGCGCCATCGAACTGGATCTCAAGGAGTCCGCCCAGGACGGGATGGGCCCGCACGGCCTGCTCATCGGGGCGACCGGCTCCGGCAAGTCCGAGTTGCTGCGCACGCTGGTGCTGGGGCTGGCCGCCACGCACAGCTCGGAACAGCTCAACTTCGTGCTCGTCGACTTCAAGGGTGGCGCCACCTTCGCCTCGTTCGACCGGCTGCCGCACACCGCGGCCGTGATCACGAACCTGGCCGACGCGTTGCCCCTGGTCGACCGGATGGTCGACGCGATCAACGGGGAGCTGGTCCGCCGCCAGGAGTTGCTGCGCCGCGCCGGCAACTTCGCCAGCGTGCGCGACTACGAGCGAGCCCGGGCGGCCGGCAGTCCACTGGCTCCGCTGCCGTCGCTGCTGCTGATCTGCGACGAGTTCTCCGAACTGCTCTCCGCCAAGCCCGACTTCATCGACCTGTTCGTGCAGATCGGCCGGCTGGGCCGGTCGCTCGGCGTGCACCTGCTGCTCGCCAGCCAGCGGCTGGAGGAGGGACGGCTGCGCGGGCTGGACACCCATCTCTCCTATCGCATCGGTCTGCGTACCTTCTCCGCGTTGGAGTCGCGCACCGTGCTCGGGGTGCCGGACGCGCACGAGCTGCCCCGGTCGCCGGGGCACGGCTACCTGCGCGCCGGCACCGACCCGCTGGCCCGGTTCAAGGCCGCGTACGTCTCCGGTGTCGTCCGCCGGCGGTCCGCGACGGCCGGTGTCACCGCCGAGGGCGGCGCCCGGCTGCTCACCTTCACCACCCACGTCGTGCCGGTGCCCGAGCCGGCGACCCCGGTCGTGCCCGTCGTGGCGGAGGAGGAGGACCGGGAGACCCTGCTCGACCTGCTGGTGGACCGGCTCGTCGGGCAGGGCCCGCCGGCGCACCAGGTCTGGCTCCCGCCGCTCGGTCAGCCGCCGGCCCTGGACGAGCTGCTCGGCCCGGTCGAGGTGGACCCGAAGCGTGGGCTAACCGTGGGCAACCCGGAGCTGCACGGCGCGCTCGGCGTGCCGCTCGCCGTCGTCGACAAGCCGTTGGAGCAGCGCCGGGACCTGCTCTGGCTGGTGTTGGACGGCGCCGCCGGGCACGTCGCGGTGGTCGGTGCGCCGCAGAGCGGCAAGTCCACAGCCCTGCGCACGCTGATCTGCGCGTTGGCGCTCACCCACACCCCGGCCGAGGTGCAGGTCTACTGCCTCGACTTCGGAGGCGGCGGGTTGGCCGCGCTGCGCGACCTTCCGCACGTGGGCGGGGTGACCGGCCGGGCCGACCCGACCGCCGTACGACGGACCGTCGGCGAGATGACCACCCTGCTGGCCGATCGGGAACGCCGCTTCGCGGAGCTGGGCGTGGAGTCGATGGCCGGGTACCGGCAGCGCCGGGCCGCGGCGGGAACGACAGGCCAGCCCGGGGCCGATCCCTTCGGCGACGTGTTCCTGGTGATCGACGGTTGGAGTACGGTCCGCGGCGAGTACGACGACCTGGAACCGCTGGTCACCGACCTGGCCACCCGGGGCCTGTCGTACGGGCTGCACGTGGTCGCCACCGCGCTGCGCTGGCTGGACTTCCGTCCGGCGATCCGGGACCTGTTCGGCTCGCGGCTGGAGCTGCGCCTCGGTGACCCGTCCGACTCGTTGGTGGCCCGGCGTGCCGCCGCCAACGTGCCGGAGCGCTCGGGTCGGGGGGTGACCGCGGAGGGCCTGCACTTCCTCACCGCGCTGCCCCACCTCACCGGCAGCGGGGACACCGCCGATCTGGTCAAGCGGGTCGCCGGCAGTTGGGACGGCCCGCGGGCGCCCCGGGTCCGGCTGCTCCCGCCGGTGCTGCCGTACGCCGATCTGGACCTCGCCGCGACGAGCGGGCTGCGGTTGCCGATCGGGATCGCGGAGGCGGACCTGCGTCCGGTGGTGCTCGACTTCGCCACCGAGCCACACTTCGTGGTCTTCGGGGACTCGGAGTGCGGCAAGTCGTCGTTCCTGCGGGCGCTGGCCACGTCGATCATCACCCGGTTCACTCCCGAGCAGGCCCGGGTGATCCTTGTCGACTACCGGCGCAGCCTGCTCGGTGCCATCGAGACGCCGCACCTGATCGGGTACGGCACCGCCGCGGCGCACACCGGCGACCTGGTCGAGTCGGCCGCCGGTTACCTGGAGCGGCGGACTCCGGGGCCGGAGGTCACCCCGCAGCAGCTGCGGGACCGGTCCTGGTGGTCCGGGCCGGAGCTGTTCGTGCTGGTGGACGACTACGACCTGGTGGCGGCCGGGCCGGCCAACCCGCTGCGCGCGTTGGAGGAGCACCTGCCGCACGCGCGGGACGTCGGGCTGCACCTGGTGCTGGCCCGCCGGTCCGGTGGTGCGGGCCGCGCCCAGTACGAGCCGATCGTGCAGCGGCTGCGGGAACTCTCCACCGCCGGTCTGGTGATGGCGGGCAGCCCGGAGGAGGGTGCACTCGTCGGCCCGGTGCGGCCGGGGCCGCTGCCGCCGGGGCGTGGTCGGCTGGTCACCCGACGGGAGGGCGTACGCCTTGTTCAGCTCGCACAACTGCCGCCGCAGTGACCTGACTCGCCGGTTCTTCCCGTGACGGGTGGGGAAACCGGTAATCTCCGATCGTCATGGTTCCGTCGGGATGAATGGCTGGGGATGTGACAGGGGTGCGGCACAGCGGTCCGTCGGCGGCCCGACGGGCGACCGTCCGGGCGTTGCTCGGTGTGGCCGCGGCGCTCACCGTCGTGGCGCCGACCGCGGCGGCCGTGCCCGTCACCGCGCCCAGCCGTGGCGGGCAGCTTGCCGGCGCGCCGCTGGCGTTCGCCCCCGGCGACACCGTCGCCCGCACCGACCAGGTCCGCGACGAGCAGTGGCAGCTCGACGAGTTGCAGGCCGAGACCGCCTGGCGCAGCTCGACCGGCCGGGGCGTGACAGTCGCCGTGGTCGACTCCGGGGTGGACGGCAGTCATCCCGACCTGGTCGGTCAGGTGCTGCCCGGTCAGGATCTGGTCGGCCCCGCCGGGGGTCCGGGCCCGGATCCGGTGGGGCACGGTACGACTGTCGCCGGCCTGATCGCCGGCCGCAAGGACGACAAGCGGGGTGTGGTCGGCCTCGCGCCGGACGCGCGGATCCTGCCGGTCCGGGTGCTCGATGAGGACAATCGCTACGACGACGCGCTGATCGTCGCCCAGGGGGTTCGCTGGGCGGTCGACCACGGCGCCCGCGTGATCAACCTGTCGTTGGGTGGCAGTGGCGACAGCCCGGCCCTGGCGGCGGCCCTGGACTACGCGTTCGTCCGGGACGTGGTCGTCATCGCCTGCACCGGCAACCTGGCCACCTCCACCAGCACCAAGGTCTGGTATCCGGCCCGTGAGCCGGGCGTCGTCGCGGTCACCGGCCTGGAGCGCAGCAGCGAGAACCTGTGGTCCGGCTCGATCACCGGCCGGCCGACGGTGCTCAGCGCTCCCGCCACCGGGCTGGTCGGCGCCAAACCCCCGAGCGGGTACTGGCGGGTGCAGGGCACCAGCTTCGCCGCACCGCTGGTGGCGGCCACCGCCGCGCTGGTCCGGTCCCGCTTTCCGCAGATGCCCGCGGGTGAGGTGGTCAACCGTTTGCTGGCCACCGCCCGGGATCTCGGTCCGACCGGTCGGGACGACCGCTTCGGGTACGGGATGGTCGACCCGGTTGCCGCGTTGACCGCCCAGGTGCCGCCGGTGACCGCCAACCCGCTGGACGACCAGACGTCGCCGGGTGTGACTGGCTTCGGCGCGGCTCCCGGCTCGGCCGACGCCTCGGTGGCCGGCGCCGGCAGCGATCCGCTCGGTCTCGCCGCCCCCCATCAGCAGACCCGGTGGAGGGCCCGGGCGGCAGGTGGCCAGGACACGTCGGCACCGGAGCAACTGTGGACCGGGCTCGTGCTCTTCGTCGCGCTGACCGGCGGCGCCACCCTGCTGGTGCGCCGACTCCGTCAGCGGTCCCGTTGACCGAGGGCTGACCGGCCGATCGGTGGGGTAGAACGGTTCGCATGAACGCGCCCGGCCCACGTACTCTCGGCACCACCCGACCCCCGACCTGGCGGCACCGCCGACTCGACCCGGACCACCCGCTGGGGCTGCGGCTGACCCTGGCCGCGACGGCGGCCTTCCTGGTGCTTGTGCCTTTCGCGCTGCTCGCGCTGCTGGTGCTCGGCGCCTGGGCACCGCTGCACCGGCTGGACACGGCGGTCACCGCAGGGCTGCACGGGTACGCGCACGAGCACCCGGCCTGGGTCGTGCTGATGCGGATCTGGAGCGAGGTGTTCGCGCCGATGCCGCTGCGGGCCGTCACCCTGCTCCTGGTGATCTGGTTGCTGCGCCGGGGAGCCCGCCGGCTGGCCCTCTGGGTGACCACCACCATGGTGGTGGGTGGGCTGTTCGGCCCGTTGCTGAAGCTGCTCGTCGGCCGGGACCGCCCGGAACTGTTGGACCCGGTGGCGCGGGCCGCCGGCTACTCGTTCCCCTCCGGGCACGCGCTGAACGCCACGCTGACCGCCGGGGTACTGCTGCTGGTGTTCCTGCCGTACGTCGGCCGGGGAGTGGCGCGGGCCGCGCTCTGGGTCGCCGTGCTGCTGCTCACCGTGGTGACCGGGTTGAGCAGGGTGGCGCTCGGTGTGCACTTCACCAGCGACGTGCTCGGCGGTTGGCTGCTCGGTGTGGCGGTGGTCGCGGCCACCACCGCCGCGTTCACCAGTTGGCGTGCACACACCGGCCTTCGGCCGGTCCAGCCGGTCCGCGACGGCGTTGCTCCCGAGGTCGAGCGGCACCCCGGGGCGGTCTGAGGCGTGCCGACGAGGTCCACCGGGTATTGGCGCACCCATGTCCGACACCGTGGTCCAGATCATCCGGCGGGTGCTGCTGCCGGTGTCCCTCCTGTTCGTCGTCATGGTGCTGCTCGGGGTGCTGGTCACCCGGGTATTCGTACGGACCTGGCCGTTCACCGTGGAAGACACGGTGAACCGGGAGCTCGCCGGCGACCGCACGGACGGCTGGAACACCGTCTCGCTGGTGTTCAGCACACTGGCCAGCACCCAGATGATCGTCGTGGTCACCGTCCTGGTGGCGCTGGCGCTGCGGCTCTGGCTGAACCGCTGGCGGGAGCCGCTGTTCCTGTGCGCGGCGGTGACCGCCCAGGCGCTGGTGTTCCTGCTGACCACGCTGGCGATCGACAGGCAGCGACCGGCGGTGGAGCACATGGACGTCTCGCCGCCCACGTCGAGCTTTCCCTCCGGGCACACCTCGGCCGCGGTCGCGCTCTATGTCGGCATCGCCGTGCTGATGGCGCTGCGGGCGCGCAGCACCGGTGCGAAGGTCGCCTGGTGGACGCTGCTGCTGATGGTGCCGCTGGGTGTGGCGCTGACCCGGATGTATCGGGGGATGCACCACCCGAGCGACGTGGTGGCGTCCTTCCTCAACGGCGGCACCTGCGTCGCCATCATGGCCCGTGCGGTGCTGGACCGAGGGCTGCGGTGGGGCCGGGCGAAGCTGCCGACCGGGCGACGAACCGCGCCCGCCTCCAGCTGACCCCGTTCGGCGGTCAGGTGCACTCGCCGGTGCCGACCTGCCGGTTGCGTTCGGCACCGGCCAGCGCCACCGGGCGGGCCTCGGCCGCGGTCACCGCGAAGCCGGTGTTCGGGTCGTCGGCCACCGCCGCGAAGATCACGCCGAGGACCAGGCCGTTGGCGGACAGCAACGGCCCCCCGGAGTTGCCGCTGCGGACCAACGCCCGGATCGTGTAGACCTCCCGGGTCACGTCCTTGGCGGAGTAGATGTCCGGTCCGGTGATCTGGTCGACGTCGCGGACCCGGGCCGACTGCGCGTTGTAGGGGCCGTCGAGCGGAAACCCGAGCACGATGGCGTCCGAGCCGCTGCCCGCGTTGCCGGCGGCGAACCGTAGGGACGGACCGGGCAACCCGGGCACGAGCAGCACGGCCAGGTCCCGGTCCGGGTCGTAGACCACCACCTTGCCGTCGTACCGCTCGCCGCCCAGCTCCACGGCGACCGAGCGGGTGCCGGCGACGACGTGCGCGTTGGTCATCACCCGGTCGTCGGCGTACACGAAACCGGAGCCCTCGATGCGGCGTGAGCAACTGGGCGCGGAGCCGAGCACCTTGACGACCGACCGTTGACCGTTGACCACCACCTGCGAGCCGGCCAGCGCCGGGTCGGGCGGGTCGACCTGCCGGGCCCGGGTGGGCGCGAGGTCACCGAAGACGTCCGGGAACCCGTCGGTGTCGAGCGTGTCCTGCAACGCCGTGGTGAGGTCGTGGGCCTCGTTCGGCAGGACCCGGTTGACCACCGTGATCAGCGCGCTGTTGCGCACCGCCGCGGCGATCCAGGGCACCGCGGACGAGCCGAACGGCACGGCGATCAGCCAGGCGAACAGGAGCACCGCGAGCAGCGAGACGACGGCCCCGCCGATGTCGTCGGCCCGCCTGCCCACGTCACTGGTGATCGTCTTACGCAGGCGTGAGCCGAGCCAGCCGGCCAGCGCCTGCCCGATCACGGCCAACCCGAAGATCACCACCAGCGAGATCAGCACCCGGGCGACCGGATCCACGAACTGCCTGGCGAACAGCGGCCCGAGCTGGAGACCCAGCAGGAGACCCAGGAAGAACCCGGCGAGCGACAGGATGCCGATGGCGAAGCCCTGGCGGTATCCGCTGATCGCGAACAGAAGCATGAGCAGGAGCAGCAGCAGATCCACGACGGACACGGGTCAAGCGTACGGGCAGTGCGCCCGCCGGATGACCATCGCTTGCGGAAAGTGAGGTCGCGGTCAGCGCAGGGCTGTCTCGTCGGCCTCGTCGGTGCCCGCCGACGGCGCCGGGGTGGCACCGCTGGGCGGCAGCTCCACCACCCGGCCACGCGGCCACGGACGGGCCCAGCCGCCCATCTCCAGGAGGGTGGCCAGCACCCCGGCGGTGAAGCCCCAGACGAGCATCCCGCGTGCCGAGAACGCCGGACCGATCCAGCCGCTCGGGTGGCGGACTCGCAGCCGGTTGGCCGGGTCGACCAGCTCGCTCACCGGCAGGCGGGCCACGTGCGCCACCTCGGCCGGCTCCCGCGGGTGCACCGGGTGCGGGTCGTGCCACCAGGCCAGCACCGGTGTGACCACGAAGTCGCTGACCGGGATCCACAGTTTCGGCAGCTCGGCCAGCACGGTCACGCTGGTCGGGTCCAGGCCGACCTCCTCGTTCGCCTCCCGCAGGGCGGTGGCGCGGACATCGGCGTCCTCCGGGTCGGCCGCACCCCCCGGAAAGGCCGGCTGGCCGGCGTGGGTACGCAGGGTGGCGGCGCGTTGCAGGACCAGCACGTCGGGCCCGGCGCCGGGCTGCTCACCGAGCAGCACCAGCACGGCGCTCTCCCGACCGCCCTCGGCCGGGGTGGTCAGCCGGGTGAAGTCCTCGGCACGGGCGGTGCCGAGCCGGGTCAACAGGGGCTCGATCCACTCGGGCGGTCGACGGGTCACGCCGGCACCACCAGACCGAGGTGCTGGCGGACCAGCTTGGCGAGCTGGGCGTCGTCGAGCGCCCCGGTGGCGTCCACGTGCCGGATCCGGCCCTGCGCGTCGACGAACAGGGTCAGCGGGAAGGCGTTGCGCCGCAGCTCCCGTTGCACCGCGTCGCCCTGGTCGACCAGGATCGGGAACCGTACGCCGAAGTCCTCGCCGATGGACCGCGCGCCGTCCCGGCTGTCCCGGGTGTTGACCCCGACCACCTGGAGTCGTCCGGCGGTCCGCTCGCTGAGCCGTTGGAAGGCGGGCAGCTCCGTGCGGCACGGCCCGCACCAGGAAGCCCACACGTTGATCACCGCAGGCCCGGCCACGTCCCGCAGGGCGACGGGGGCACCGCCGGTGAAGCAGGGCAGCGTCAGCTCCGGCAGCGCCTGCCCGCCACCGGCGGGGGCCGCCGCGCCGGAGGGCGCCGCCGCGCCGGGAGATGCGGCGGCCGGTGCGGTGTTCAGTGTGGCGCAGTCCCGGAACGGCGAGGGTCGTTCGGCGGCGGCCGGGCCGGGGGCCGGCTCGTCGTCGGCCGTGCCGCTGGTGCAGCCGGTCACGGTCAGCAGCAGCGGCAGGATCACCAGGGCGAGGCGCCGGCTCGTCGCACCCGCACCGTGGCGGCGGTTCACGGCACCTCCGCGGCGACCGCCTGGGCGGGCACCAGCTCCGGATCGACACCGGCGGCCACCGCCAGGTCGCGCGCCCGAGGGCCCTTGAGCAGCTTCGCGGCGGCGGCCGGCTCGGTCGGGCCGGTGCCGTACGAGGGGCAGAGCTTCGCGAGTGTGCAGGCGCCGCAGGCCGGTTTACGGGCGTGGCAGACCCGTCGCCCGTGGAAGATGATCCGGTGCGACAGCATGGTCCAGTCACGCTTGTCGTACAGCGCGCCGACCGCGTGCTCGATCTTGACCGGGTCGGTCTCGTCGGTCAGCCGCCACCGGTGGACCAGCCGCTGGAAGTGCGTGTCGACGGTGATGCCGGGAACGTCGAAGGCGTTGCCGAGGATCACGTTGGCGGTCTTGCGGCCGATCCCGGGCAGCGTCACCAGGTCGGCGAGCCGGCCGGGGACGTTGCCGTCGTACCTGTCGAGAAGCGCCTGGCCGAGCTTGATCAGCGAGTCGGTCTTGTTCCGGTAGAAGCCGGTCGGCCGGATCAGCTCCTCCATCTCGCCGCGGTCGGCTGCGGCGTACGCGGCGGCGCTCGGGTAGCGGGCGAAGAGCTTCGGGGTGACCTCGTTGACCTTCTTGTCCGTGCACTGCGCGGAGAGGATCGTGGCGACGGACAACTCGAGGGCACTGGAGTGGTCCAACTCGCAGTGCGCGTCGGGATGCGTCTCGGCCAGCACCCGGCCGATCTTGCGGGCACGGCGTTTGCGCCCGAGGTCGGTCTCGCTGGCACCGGGGGGACTACTGGTCACGACGGTCAGCCTACGTCGCGCCCCGAACGTTCCTCCGCGGGTCAGCCGCCGGCTGGCGGGAAGATCTTTCCCTGCCGGTCGAACCGGGCGCCACTCCTGGGGAAGTCGCTCCGGCTCAGGTCGCCGATCAGGCCCAGACCCCGGTCGTTCGAGTCCATCGTCGGCTTACCGGCGTCGTTCATGTACGTCGAGGTGAACGAGCCACCGGCCCAGCTCCCGTCCGGCTTCAGCGACACCTTCAGCACCCCGCCCCAGCCGAGCCGTCCGTCGTTGCTCAGCGAGTTGCCACCGCCGGCGAAGTTGCCGAGGCTGTAGGCGATCAGCCGGCCCCGGTAGAACTCCATGCCGCGCAGCACGTGCGGCCCGTGCCCGACGATCAGGTCCGCACCGGCGTCGATCATGGCGTGTGAGAACTTGACCGGGTCGCCCCGGTTCTCGCCCAGGAACATCTCCGTGCCCGGCTTCACCCGGGTCTTCTCCGCACCCTCGCCACCCATGTGCACCTGCACCACGACCAGGTCCGCCATGGTGGCGGCCTTGGCGACCACAGTCTTCGCCCCGGCGATGTCGACAAGGCTGTTGGACCAGGCGTACGACGAGAAGCCGGCCACCGCGACCCTGACACCCTTGACGTCGACCACGGTGATCTGGCCCGGCGCGCCGGTGTGCTGCAGGTCGTACTTCTCCAGCGCCCGCTGGGTGTTCTCGTAGCCCTTCGGCCCGTAGTCGTTGCCGTGGTTGTTGGCCTGGTTGAGCACGTCGAAGCCGGCGTCGCGCAGGTGGGCGGCGTACTCCGGTGGGGCCCGGAACTGGAAACAGCGTGTGGAGTTGGCACCGCACTTGCCGGTGCCCGTGTCCACGGTCAGCGGCTCCTCCAGGTTGCCCATCACCAGGTCGGCCTTGAGCGCCTCGGTGACCGAGGTGAAGAAGCCCTTGCCGCCGGCGGCGGGCAGCCGGCTCGGCGCGTTACCCATGATGATGTCGCCGGTGGCGGAGAGCGAGATCGCGGCGCCGTCAGCGGGGGCTGCCGGCCCCTCCGGATCGACAGCGGTCACCGGCGCGCCGGTGCCACCGCCGCCGGCACCGGGCTGCCAGACGGAGGCCTCGCCGCCGGAGTCACCGCAGCCGGCGACGAGCAGGGTGGCCAGCAGCGCGGCGAGGCCGACGGCGACGCGGCGCCGCGGACGGGACGCGACGGGGGCGGGACCATACATCGCTCGCGACCCTACCGGGCTCTAAACTCGCCGACGAGAGCCGATCGGTCGAAATTTCAGCCGGACACCTGCTCTGACCAGGGCACGACCACCCGGAGACCCCCGGCGAGCACCGCGGCGTGCACCACTCGGGCGAGCGGGGCACCCCAGGTGGAGCGCGGCCCGCCGTACGCGGCCTCCGGCCCGCCGACCGGGCAGAGCACGGTGACCGCGTCGGTAGGCGTGCCGGTCCCCGGCAGCCCCAGCTCGGTGATCGCCTGGGCCTTCGCCTCGGTCGCCGTGGCCACCGCGTTGACAAGTGCCGAGTCGGCGAGCCGGGCCGGCACGTACACCACGATGTTGACCGTGCCGACGCGCTCGGCGAGCGCGGGCGGTGCGGGCGCGGCCGCGAGCACCGGCGTGCCGAGCCCGACCGTCGCCCAGGCCCGCACCCCGGTGTCGGTCCGCGCCACCACCTCGGCCACGTCCACGCCGGTCAGCAGACCGACGCCCGGCCCGTCGAGGGCGAGGCCGGCGGCGAGCGCGGCCAGGTGGGTGGCCGGGTCGTCCCGGTCGTACGACATCGACACCGTCGCGTTCAGCACCCAGTGCCGAGCCCCGATCCCCCCGCCGAGCGGGGCACTGCTGACCGCCCGCAGGGGACCGTCGGCGCGCCAGACGAGCAGCGGCGTGTCCCGCCCGTCCTCGACACGACTGGTCAGAGTTGGCTCGCTTAGCACGTCGGGCAGGTTACGCCCAACGATCAAGATTCCAGGGGCGACCTCGGATTCATGCTCACGTGCGCCTAGACTTGGCGGCGCGCGAGGGGATCAGCGGACGGCGGCCCCGGCCGACGGACGGCACGCGCAACCGGAGGTGCGCGATGGACGAGGTACTGGCCCGCAGCGGGATCTTCCAGGGTGTCGACCCGGAAGCTGCCGAAGCGCTTGCCAAGGAGATGGAGACGATCGAGGTCCGCAAGGGCGAGATCGTTTTCAATGAGGGCGAGCCCGGTGACAGCCTCTATATCCTGCTGTCCGGGAAGATCAAGGTTGGTCGCCGCGCAGCGGACGGCCGACAGAACCTGATCGCGGTGATGGGGCCGTCGGACATGGTCGGTGAGCTGTCGCTCTTCGACCCGGGTCCGCGTACGGCGACCGCCACCGCGGTGACGGACACCCGGCTCGTACGACTGCGCAAGCAGGCGCTGCGGCCGTGGCTGGCCAACCGCCCGGAGATCGCCGAACAACTGCTCCGGGTGCTCGCCCGGCGGCTGCGACGGACGAACGACTCGCTCGCCGACCTGATCTTCACGGACGTGCCGGGTCGGGTCGCCAAGAACCTGCTCCAGATGGCTGGCCGGTTCGGCACCCGCGACGGTGGCGTCCTGCGGGTGACCCACGACCTCACCCAGGAGGAGATCGCCCAGCTCGTCGGCGCCTCCCGGGAGACGGTCAACAAGGCGCTCGCCGACTTCGCCTCGCGCGGCTGGCTGCGACTGGACGGCAAGAGCATCATCATCCTGGACCCGGAGCGCCTGGCCCGGCGCGCCCGCGTCTGATCCGGCGCGCCGGGCTACCACCCCGGCGCCCGTGACGTTCCGGCCCGGCCCGCGGCACGCGGACCGGGCCGGATTTCGCCGTCTGCCCGTAGCGGAATCGCTGGACTCGGCGCAGCGCCAGCAACCAGGGTGGGCGGATGCCGAACCGGGTTGCTGTCCTCTCCGACATCCACGCGGTGCTGCCCGCGCTGGAGGCCGTGCTGGCCGAGCCGGACGTCGCCGCCGCCGATCTGATCGTGCTCACCGGGGACATCGCGGCCGGTCCACAACCGGTCGAGGTGCTGGACCTGCTCGCTGATCTCGGCGACCGGATCTGCTGGGTGGGCGGCAACGCCGACCGGGAACTCGTCGAGGCCCGCGCCGGCCGCCCCGCCTCCATCGAGGTGTCGAACTGGGCCGCCGAACAGCTTCGCGACGACCAGGTGGATCGGCTGGCCGCACTCCCGCTGACGGTGACCCTGGAGATCGACGGCCTGGGCCCGGTGCTCTTCTGCCACGCCACCCCCCGCGACGACGAGGAGGTCGTTCTCGTCGACACCCGGATGGGGCGCTGGGCGGAGGTGTTCGCCGCGGTGCCGGCCGAGGTGACCACCGTGGTCTGCGGCCACACCCACATGCCCTTCACCCGGCTGGTCGACCGACGTCTGGTCGTCAACCCGGGCAGCATCGGCATGCCGTACGGCGGCGCGGGGGCGTACTGGGCGCTACTCGGACCCGGCGTGCAGCTTCGCCGTACCCGCTTCGACGTCGACGCCGCCTGCGCCCGGGTGGCAGCCGACTCGACCTTCCCGGACGCCGCCGAGTGGGCCGACGAATACCTGCGATCCCGGCACGGTGACGCCGAGGCGCTCGCCGTCTTCGCTCCCCGCGACGGCCGCTGAGGCCGGGTCTGACCCGGCTACCTCCCTGCTTGCGCCGGACCCTGTCCGGGACTGTCCCGACCTGCGGCTGCTCTTCCCGGACGTGGTGGGGACGGCTGTCATGGAACGAGTGAGCGCCGGCCGCGATGTCGGCGCCCACCGGCCCGGTCGTGATCCGGGCCGGCCGCCCTGGGCGGCGGGTGACCGTGGCAGGCGAAGGTTTGGAGGGCAGTGATGGGTACCACGCGTGCGGGATGCCGTTCCCCGCGGACCGGCTGGCTGTTGGCGCGGTGGGCGGTGGTGGTGCGCGGTTGGCTGGTGCCGCTTGTCGCGGTGGTCGCCGTCGCGGCGAGCCTCATGCTTGTCGCCCCGGCGCCGGCGGCGTCGGCTGCCCCCGGAGAACCGGACGAGCGCCCGGCGGCGGCCAGCCCGACACCGGATCCGGCCGAATCCCGCAACGCGATGTCGCGAGCCCGTCGGATGCTCGCGCAACTCGGTTACGACATCTCGGCCCTGGGCTCACCGACCCCGGACGACCCGAACTACATGAAGAAGATCATCGCGGACCAGGTCATCAACCGGGTCCAGGGGTGGGTGGCGGAGGGCAAGACCGGCTTCAGTCTGAAGGACCTCTACCCCCTGCTCCAAGACGGCGAGGCGGTCTACCGCAAGGCGCAGAAGCGCCTTACGGCCCAGAGGAAGAAGCTTGAGAGAAGCGAACGAAAGCTGAAGAGGCTGACGGAGATCGCGACGGACACCACCCGCTCGCCGAAGCAACGGGCCAAGGCAGCGGCCAAGTTGCCGAAGATGCGGAAGGACGTGGCCAACAACCGTCGCAGCCTCCGCGATGCGACGCCCAGCAAGCCCGACTACGACGGGAACGTCAAACGGCTGCGGAACACGCTCAAGGATCTGGACGGAAAAATCGCCAAGGCCGAGCGGAGGGGTGCTCTGCCGGGCGCCAAGAAGGAGCTGGCGAAGAAGCGCGACGCCGTCCAGAAGGAACTGGCCGAGGCCGAGGCGGAGAAGGCCGACTATGACCGTCGCAGGGGCGACGACGGCGACACCTCCGGCACCACGGCCCGTCGCCCGAAGGGGCCGAACAAGCCACCGACCGGCGCGACCAGGACCGCGCCGAAGGGACTCCAGTCCGCCGGCCCGAAGGTGACGCGTCCATGGTCCTCGGTGCTCGGGCGGCGCGGCCCGCGGGTCGACAGCGGGGCCGGCGAGCTGATCGGCCAGGGCATCGCCGACGAGATCCGCAAGCACGGCCAGGTGGAGGACGAGAAGCTGCTGCACCGCGCCATGGAGGATCCGGCGCTGCGCCAGCGCATCATCGACGACTACCGCGAGTATCCGGAGCGCAGCCCGTGGGAGAAGACCAGGCGTGACTTCGACAGCTCGAAGGGCTTCCGGCAGACCGAGGCCCTGCGGATCGGGCCGGCGCTGATCAAGTACGAGGAGGCCGAGAACATCGCGAAGCGGTCCAGGAACGACCGCAACTACCTCCAGGCCCAGCGGGAATGCGGCGGCTACGACACCTGTGTCACGGATCGCACCCGCAAGCTCCGCGAGCTGAACACCAAGCTCAAGAAGCAGACCGACCGATCCAACAACGACCCCGCATACCTCCAAGCCCGCAAGGAATGCGGCGGCTACGACACCTGCGTCACCGAACGCACCCGCAAACTCCGCGAGCTGAACACCAAGCTCAAGAAGCAGACCGACCGATCCAACAACGACCCCGCCTACCTCCAAGCCCGCAAGGAATGCGGCGGCTACGACACCTGCGTCACCGAACGCACCCGCAAACTCCGCGAGCTGAACACCAAGCTCAAGAAGCAGACCGACCGATCCAACAACGACCCCGCATACCTCCAAGCCCGCAAGGAATGCGGCGGCTACGACACCTGCGTCACCGAACGCACCCGCAAACTCCGCGAACAGAACGCCCGCAACACCAACAACGGACCCAGCACCAAGAAGACCACCACCGGCAACAAGACCACGCCCAAGAAGACCACCACCACCAAGAAGACCGACACCAAGAAGACCACCACCAGCACCAAGCGCGCCAACCAATCCAACAACGACCCCGCCTA
>NZ_JBEZDJ010000026.1:0-110531 GCF_040648275.1 Micromonospora sp. NPDC049171 | reverse complement strand
ACCTCCAGGCCCGCAAGGAATGCGGCGGCTACGACACCTGCGTCACCGAACGCACCCGCAAACTCCGCGAACAGAACGCCCGCAACACCAACAACGAGCCCAGCACCAAGAGAACCACCACCGGCAACAAGACCACGCCCAACAAGACCACCACCACCAAAAAGACCGACACCAAGAAGACCACCACCAGCACCAAACGCGCCAACCAATCCAACAACGACCCCGCCTACCTCCAGGCCCGCAAGGAATGCGGCGGCTACGACACCTGCGTCACCGAACGCACCCGCAAACTCCGCGAACAGAACGCCCGCAACACCAACAACGGACCCACCACCAAGAAGACCACCACCGGCAACAAGACCACGCCCAAGAAGACCACCACCACCAAGAAGACCGCGGACACCGACAAGGGCGCCAAGAAGACCGGTGGCAAGTAGGGCGGGAACAGGCGGTCAGGAGCAGCCCATGGTCGTTCTTCGCGGGGCATCGCCTCGACCGACCACGACCACCAACCGGGACGTCCGAGTGGCTGGCCGGAGTGCATCACCTGAAAAGGAATACCTGCATGTTGTCGCTGGAGCACGACACCTGGGCGATGGCCGTGCCCGCGGCCCGGCCGCCGCCGATCGGACCGATGCACCTGTTCGGTGCGGTCGTGGCGTGCAGCCGGTAACCCTGGCCCCCGCTCGCCTGGACCGGTTCGAGGATGAAACGTTGGTCCGGGCGGTTGCAGTAGCTGCGTGGTGCCACCAACTGCCCGTCGACGGTCGACGGTTCGCCGCTCGGGTCGGGGTCGACCTGCAGGCAGCCACCACCTCCGGACGGGTGTGCCCAGTAGATCTGGTACGTGTTCGAGCCGACCTTCCGCAGCTCGCTGGTGGCCGGCTCGGCCTGGGCACAGGAAACGAGCGTCGCCACCTCCGGGCGGTCGTTCCCCGGCTCCGGACCCACGCCCACGCAGTACGACTGCCCGACGGTGGCTGCCGGCATCATCCGGTACTGCCCCGCGGCGGGCAGCGTGGCGGCCGCCTTCGTCTGCGCCGCCTGGGGTGCGCTCGACCTGGGTGCACTCGACCTGGGTGCACTCTGCGCGGGGCTGGTGACCGCCGGCGCGGCGCTGGTCGGGGGCGGGCTCAGGCTCGGGCTCGGGCTGGATGTCGGCGCGCCAGCGTCGGCGGGTGGCAACTGCACGTCGACGTCGAGGCTGGCCGTCGGCTCGGCGAGCACCGGCGGGGGACCGTCCCCGGCGTCGGGATCGCGCAGGGTCCGGATCACGATGCCACCGGCCACCACGATCAGCAGCAGCACCAGTACGCCGAGGAGTGCGCGTGTCGGCCGGCCGAACCGGAAGGCCAGCGGCGGCACGAAGTCCCGCAGCCGCAGTGGCGCGGCGGCAGCGTCGACGTTCGGGGCACGTTTGCGGTGCAACCCCGCCCAGGCGTTGTTGCGCCGGCCCTTCACGGCGGTCGCCAGCGGCCCATCGGCGTACAGCAGGGGACGGACCGGCTGGTCCTCGGTCGGCGTCGACTCGTCGGCGGCCGGCTCGGGCCGCCCGCCCGCCGGGTCGGGCTCGCGGCTCAGGGCGGACTCGTCACCCGGCGAGCGCTCGCCCGCGACAACCGGACTCGGCCCGGCCGCGACCGACCCGTGCGACGCGCCGATGCTCGCCGTGGCGGCGACAAGCCGGTCGGCGGCACCCCGCGCATCCGCGACAGGCTGCCCACCCGCACCCCGCGCCCCCGCGACGAGCGCGCCGGCAGCCGCCGTGGCGGCGACAGGCTGCCCACCGGCCGTCGGGTCGCCGGTGCGATCCGCGGTCTCGGCTGCCGGCGGCGTCGGGCCGTCGAGCCCCCAACCGGGTTCCGACGCCAGCTCGGCCGGCAGGGGTGGAACCGCGTCGAGCAACCCCCACGGCGGGCGGACCCTCGGCTCGTCGACGAACGAGTCGGCATCGGCCATGCCCGGGTCGGCGGCGACGGCGACGGCGACCGGCTCGGGCTGACCGGCGGTGGCCGCGGCAAGCACCTTGCGCGCCGCGACCCAGTGGTCCACCGTGGCCTGATCGCCTCCGCAGGCACGGACGAACGCCGCGACAAGCGTCTCCCTCGGCAGGTGGGCCCGGCCCAGGGCGGTGTTCAGGGTGCTGTGTGGGAGCACGTCGCCGGCGTCCCGCGCCCTCTTCGACACCTGTCGAATGGTCAGCCCGGACCACTGCCGCAGCGCGCGCATCTGGGCCACGAACTCGGCAGCCGAACCGGCGGTCGCCGGGTCCGGTGCGGTGCCGTCGGTGTACTGATCGTTCGCCATTGACCGTTCGTCCCCCGCGTCTCTGCCAGCGCGCCCACAGCCATGCGGACCCGATTCAAGCCGATCGTTCGGCGTACCGCTACCTCGTCCGGCTCAAACCAGAACAACCTCCGCAACCAGGACAGTGGCCGCTGACCGCTGTGGCACGGGAGTGTCGGCGGCGAGAGGGAACGGCAGCCAGAAAAAGTCAGTCTTGACTGTTTGTTTCGGAGGGCGCAGGCTGTTCTCGTGTCCACCACATCGACGCGTGTCCCCCAGCAGGAGCGCAGCCGGGCCACCCAGGCCCGCCTGCTGGAGGCGACAGTCGACTGCCTGGTCGAGCATGGCTGGTCCGGCACCACCACCACCGTCGTCGCGGCCCGGGCCGGGGTCTCGCGCGGCGCCCAGTTGCACCACTACCCGACCAAGGCCGCGCTGGTGACAGCCGCCGTGGCACATCTCGCCGAGCGCCGGGCCGACGAGTTGCGGGTGGAGGCCGAGGCACTGCCGGCCGGCCCACAGCGGCTGGACCGGGTGATCGACCTGCTCGGCGTGGCGTTCACCGGGCCGCTGTTCGTGGCGGCTCTGGAGCTCTGGGTCGCTGCCCGCACCGATCGCGAACTACGGGACGCCCTGGTGCCGCTGGAGGCCACCGTCGGCCGGGAGATGCATCGGCTCACCGTCACCCTGCTCGGCGTCGACGAGCGCCGCCCCGGAGTCCGAGAGGCGGTGCAGGCCACCCTCGACCTGCTCCGCGGGCTCGGGGTGGCCAACCTGCTCAACGACGACTCGACCCGCCGCACCGCACTGCTGAGCACCTGGAAGCGTCAACTCGCCACCCTGCTCACGCCCTGACCGCTGGCCGCGCCGGCCAAGACCGACCGGAGGCACCCATGGTCGACCAGACCGACCTGCTCGCGGACCTGGCCGCCGAGTCCGCGCAACTGGACAGCCTGGTGGCGCCGCTACCGGCGGTCGACTGGGCCCGACCGACCCTCGCGCCGGGCTGGAGCATCGGGCACCAGATCGCCCACCTCGCCTGGACCGACCAGGTGTCGCTGCTGGCAGCCACCGACCCCGAGGCGTTCCTCGCGACGGTGACGGCCGCGCCGGACGTGACCCGAATGGCCGACGCCGGTGCCGAGGAGTTCCTCGCCCCGCCCGCGGAGCTGCTCGCCCGTTGGCGGGCCGGCCGGACGGCGCTCGCCGACGCGCTGGCCGCCGTCCCGACCGGCGAGAAACTGCAGTGGTTCGGCACCCGGATGTCGGCCACCTCGATGGTGACCGCCCGGATCATGGAGACCTGGGCACATGGTGTGGACGTGGCCGACGCGCTCGGCGTCGTCCGGCCGGCCAGCGACCGGCTCCGGCACGTCGCGCACCTCGGTGTGCGTACCCTCGGGCACGGCTTCGCCGCCCACGGCCGGGACATCCCGACGACGCCGGTCCGGGTCGAGCTGGTCGGGCCCGGCGGCGACATCTGGGCCTGGGGGCCGGCGGACGCCGCCGACCGGCTGAGCGGGCCCGCCCTGGACTTCTGCCTGCTGGTCACCCAGCGCCGACACCGCGCGGACCTCGCCCTGGTCGCCACCGGGCCGGTCGCCGACGAGTGGCTGGACGTGGCGCAGGCGTTCGCCGGGCCGCCGGGTGACGGCCGGCAGCCGACCGGCCGACACGGAGTGCCGGCATGATCCGGATCGGCAACGCCTCCGGCTTCTACGGCGACCGGTTCACCGCCTGGCGGGAGATGCTCGACGGCGGTGAGCTGGACGTGCTGACCGGCGACTACCTGGCCGAGCTGACCATGCTGATCCTCGCCCGGGACCGGCTGCGCGACCCCGACCTGGGCTACGCGAAGACGTTCCTGCGGCAACTGGAGACGTGCCTCGGCACCGCCCTGGAGCGCGGGGTGCGGATCGTGACGAACGCCGGCGGGTTGAACCCGGCCGGCCTGGCCGCCGCCATCACCGCACTCGCCGCCCGGCTGGGCCTGCCGGCCCGGATCGGGTACGTCGAGGGCGACACCATCCAGCGGCCGGACGCGTTGAGCGCGAACGCCTACCTCGGCGCGTTCGGCATCGCGGCCTGCCTCGACGGCGGAGCGGACGTGGTGGTCACCGGCCGGGTCACCGACGCCTCGCTGGTCGTCGGTCCGGCCATCGCCCGGTACGGGTGGGGCCGCGACGACCTCGACGAGCTGGCCGGGGCGACAGTCGCGGGGCACCTCGTCGAGTGCGGCGCACAGGTCACCGGTGGCAACTTCAGCTTCTTCACGGAGCTGCCCGACGGCGGGCACCGACCCGGATTTCCGATCGCCGAGGTGCACGCCGATGGTTCGACGGTGCTCACCAAGCATGCCGGCACCGGTGGTGCGGTCACCGTGGAGACGGTCACCGCCCAGCTGCTCTACGAGATCGGGGGGCCGGCGTACCTGGGGCCGGACGTGGTGACCCGACTGGACACGGTGACACTGCGCCCCGACGGGCCGGACCGGGTGCGGGTCTCCGGTGTCCGGGGTACGCCGCCGCCGGCCACGCTCAAGGTCGGCGTCAACAACCTCGGCGGTTTCCGCAACTCGATGACGTTCGTCCTCTGCGGGCTCGACATCGAGGCGAAGGCCGCACTGGTCCGGGGGCAGGTCGAGGAGGCGGTGGGCAAGGACGGGTTGGAGTTCACGCTGGCCCGGACCGACCACGTCGACGCCGCCGACACCGAGGCCGCCAGCGCGCTGCTGCACGTACACCTGCGCGACGGCGACCGGGCGCGGGCCGGACGGGCCTTCTCGGCCGCCGCGGTGGAGTTGGCGCTGGCCTCCTACCCGGGCTGCACGCTGACCACCCTGCCGGGCGACGCGACACCGTACGGTGTCTTCACCGCCGACGCGGTGCCGCAGACCGCGGTGGCGCACGTCGCGGTACTGCCCGGCGGTGAGCGGGTGCCGATCGCCCCGCCGATCCGCACCGCCGCCGATGCCGCCGCCGCGGACGGGACTGTCCCGTACGGCGCCGCGGCGGTCGATGGTCCGACCCGGCGCGGGGCGCTCGGCGAGGTGGTCGGCGCACGCTCCGGGGACAAGGGTGGGGACGCCAACCTCGGTGTCTGGGCGCGAACCGACGCCGGGTACGCGTGGCTGCGCACCTGGTTGACCGTCGAGCGGTTGGCCACGCTGTTGCCGGAGACCGCGCCGTTGTCGGTGCGGCGCTACGAGTTGCCGAACCTGCGCGCGCTCAACTTCGTGATCGAGGGACTGCTCGGGGCGGGGGTGGCCGCGTCCACCCGCTTCGATCCGCAGGCCAAGGCGCTCGGCGAGCTGCTGCGCGCCCGGATCGTCGACCTACCCGCCGCGGTGGCGCCGTGAGCGCGCGGAGAGCAGATGGCACCGTGAGCGCGCGGAGTGGGCTGGTCGCGCCGTGAGCATCGTGGACACGCCGGAGCGGCGGCAACTGCGCGAGCTGACCCGCTCGTTCGTGACCCGGGAGGTGCTGCCGCACCTGGACGACTGGGAGCGGGCCGGCGAGGTGCCCCGGGCGCTGCACGCGAGCGCGGCGAAGCTCGGCCTGCTCGGCGTCGGCTTTCCGGAGTCGGTCGGTGGCAGCGGCGGTGACCTGCTCGACTCGATCATCGTGACCGAGGAGGTGATCCGCTCCGGCGGCTCGTCCGGTCTGGTGGCGGCCCTGTTCACGCACGGCATCGCGTTGCCGCACATGGTGGCGGCGGCCGGTGCGGGCTCCGGTGGCTCGCTGGGCGGCCGGCTCGGCGGCACCGCGTCCCCGGGCGACGACGGTCTGATCGAGCGGTACGTGCGGCCCACCCTGGCCGGCACGATGATCGGCGCCCTGGCCATCACCGAGCCGGACGGCGGCTCCGACGTGGCCGGCATCCGCACGACCGCCCGCCGCGACGGCGACCACTACGTGGTGAACGGGTCGAAGGCGTACATCACCAGTGGGCACCGGGCCGACTTCGTCACCACGGCGGTCTGCACCGGCCTTCCCGGCAGCGGCGAGCTGACCCTGCTGGTCATCGACAAGGGGCTGCCCGGGTTCACCGTGGGACGCCGGTTGGAGAAGCTGGGCTGGCACTGCTCGGACACCGCCGAGCTGTCGTTCGTCGACGTGCGGGTGCCGGTCGCCAACCGGATCGGCGCGGAGAACACCGGCTTCCTGGCGATCATGCAGCACTTCGCGGCGGAACGGCTGTCGCTGGCGACCCAGGCGTACGCGACCGCGCAGCGCTGCGTCGAGCTGGCGACGCGCTGGTGCCGGGACCGGGAGACCTTCGGGCGTCCGCTGGCCAGCCGACAGGTGGTCCGGCACCGGTTGGCCGAGATGCACACCCGGGCGGAGGTGGCCCGGTCGTACGTGCACGAGGTGGCCACCCGGGTGGCTCGACCACTCCAGCTCGGCGCGTCTGACGCCGCGCCGCGACCCGGAGCAGTCGCAGGCGAGCCGGTGGTGACCGAGGTGGCGATGGCCAAGAACGTGGCGGTGGCCGCCTGCGACCAGGTCGTCGACCAGGCGTTGCAACTGCACGGTGGCTTCGGCTACCTGCGCGACGCGGAGGTGGAGCGGCACTACCGCGATGCCCGGATCCTCGGCATCGGCGGCGGCACCACCGAGATCATGAACGAGATCATCGCGAAGGGCATGGGCCTGTGAGCATTCTGGACAGCGCGATCGACCCGGCGGCGCCCGGGTACGTGGCGAACCGGACGGCACTGCTGGAACGCCTGGCCGAGCTGGATGCCGCGCTGGACCAGGCGCGAGCCGGCGGTGGCGAGAAGTACGTGGCCCGGCACCACGAACGCGGCAAGCTGCTCCCCCGCGAGCGGATCGAGCTGCTGGTGGACGCGGACAGCCCGTTCCTGGAGTTGTCGCCGGTCGCCGCGTACGGCACCGACTTTCCGGTCGGGGCCAGCGTCGTCACCGGCATCGGGGTGGTCGAGGGCGTGGAGTGTCTGATCGTCGCCAACGACCCGACGGTACGCGGCGGTGCGGTCAACCCGTGGTCCCTCGCCAAGACCCGGCGGGCCGGTGAGATCGCCCTGGCCAATCGGCTGCCGATGGTCAATCTGGTCGAGTCGGCCGGGGCGGACCTGCCCAGCCAGGCGGAGATCTTCATTCCGGGTGGGCGGGTGTTCCGCGATCTGACCCGGCTCTCGGCGGCGGGCATCCCCACGGTCAGCGTGGTCTTCGGCAACGCCACGGCCGGTGGCGCGTACGTGCCGGGGATGTCCGACCACGTGATCATGATTCGGGACCGGTCACAGGTCTACCTGGCCGGGCCGCCGCTGGTGCGGATGGCCACCGGTGAGGTCACCGACGACGAGTCGCTGGGTGGGGCCGCGATGCACGCCGGCACGTCCGGGCTGGCCGACTACCTGGCCGAGGACGAGCGGGACGGCATCCGGCTGGCCCGGCGGTGCGTACGTCGGCTCAACTGGCGCAAGCAGGGCCCGTCGCCGCGCACGGCGGTGCCGCAACCACCGAAGTACGACCCGGAGGATCTGCTCGGCATCGTCAGCGCCGACCTGAAGGTGCCGTTCGACCCGCGCGAGGTGCTGGCCCGGATCCTGGACGGCAGCGACTTCGACGAGTTCAAGCCGGCGTACGGGGACGCGTTGGTCACCGGCTGGGGCGAACTGCACGGCTACCCGGTGGGCGTGCTGGCCAACGCCCGGGGGGTGCTGTTCAGCGCGGAGGCGCAGAAGGCGGCCCAGTTCATCCAGCTCGCGAACGCCTCCGACACCCCGTTGGTCTTCCTCCAGAACACCACCGGTTACATGGTCGGCACGGAGTACGAGCAGCGCGGCATCATCAAGCACGGCGCACTGATGATCAATGCGGTGTCCAACTCGACGGTGCCGCACCTGACGGTCAACCTGGGCGCCTCGTACGGGGCCGGCAACTACGGCATGTGCGGCCGGGCGTACGAGCCGAGGTTCCTGTTCACCTGGCCGAACGCGAAGTCGGCGGTGATGGGCCCGGCGCAGCTCGCGGGGGTGCTGTCCATCGTGGCCCGGCAGGCCGCCGCCGCCCGGGGGCGCTCCTTCGACGAGGAGTCCGACACCGCGATGCGGATGATGGTCGAGCAGCAGATCGAGTCGCAGTCGGGCGCGCTCTTCCTGTCCGGCCGGCTCTACGACGACGGGGTGATCGATCCTCGGGACACCCGTACCGTCCTCGGGTTCTGCCTCTCGGCGATCCACAACGGACCGGTGCGGGGCGCCGATGGTTTCGGCGTCTTCCGGATGTGAGGGGTTAAAACTGTGATCACCAGACTTCTCGTCGCCAACCGGGGCGAGATCGCCCGTCGGATCTTTGCCACCTGCCGGACCCTGGGCATCACCACCATCGCGGTGTACTCCGACGCGGACGCCGACGCGCCGTTCGTCGCCGAGGCCGACCTGGCCGTGCACCTGCCCGGGAACACGCCCGCCGAGACGTACCTGGACATGGTGCAGATCCTGCGGGCGGCCCGCCGGTCCGGCGCGGACGCCGTGCACCCCGGCTACGGCTTCCTCGCCGAGAACGCCGAGTTCGCGACGCGGGTCGCCGACCACGCCGGGCTGACCTGGGTCGGCCCGCCGGCCAAGGTGATCGCCGCGATGGGCGACAAGGTGGCCGCCAAGGCGCTGCTCGCCGACGTGGGCGTGCCGATGCTGCCCACCTGGACCGAGACCGACCAGGTCACCGATTACCCGGTGCTGGTCAAGGCCGCCGCGGGTGGCGGCGGCCGGGGCATGCGGGTGGTCCGCGACCCGGACGGGCTCGCCGAGGCCGTCGCTTCCGCGCGCCGCGAGGCGGCTGCGGCGTTCGGCGACGGCACGGTCTTCGTCGAGCGGTACGTCGAGCGCGGCCGGCACGTCGAGGTGCAGATCTTCGGCGACACCCACGGCACGGTGGTGGCCCTCGGGGCACGCGACTGCTCGATCCAGCGCCGGCACCAGAAGATCGTCGAGGAGGCTCCCGCGGTCCTGGCCCCGGAGCTGCGGGCCCGCCTGCACGAGGCGGCGGTGGCCGCCGGCCGTGCCGTCGACTACGTGGGCGCCGGCACTGTCGAGTTCCTGCTCGCCCCCGACGGACAGTTCCACTTCCTGGAGATGAACACCCGTCTCCAGGTCGAGCACCCGGTCACCGAGGCGGTCACCGGGCTGGACCTGGTCCGGCTGCAACTGCTCGTCGCGGAGGGCGAGCCGCTACCGCTCACGACGACTCCGCCGGCCGACGGCCACGCGATCGAGGTGCGGCTCTGCGCCGAGGACCCGGCCCAGAACTTCCGCCCGGCCACCGGCACCCTGCACCGGTTCGCGATCCCCGGGTTGTCCGGCGAGTTCACGCCGACGAAGGGCCTGCGCCTGGATTCCGGCGTGCTGGACGGCTCGACCGTGAGCGTGCACTACGACTCGATGCTGGCCAAGCTGATCGCGTGGGCGCCGACCCGCGCCGAGGCGGCCCGGGCGTTGGCCGGCGCGCTCGCGCGGGCCGAACTGCACGGCGTGGCCACCAACCGGGATCTGCTGGTGCGGGTGCTGCGCAGCCCGGAGTTCGGCGCGCTGGAGGTCGACACCGGCTTCCTCGACCGACATGCGGAGGTGTTCGCCCCACTGCTGCCCGCCGACCTGCTGTCGGTGGCGGCACTGGCCGCCGCGCTCGCTTCGGCCGCCGCGCGGCGGGCGACCGCCCCCGTGCTCGCCGGGCTCCCCTCGGGTTGGCGCAACGTGCCGGCGTTTCCGCAGGTGGCCCGGTACGCCGACCGGGGCGGGCAGGAGATCGAGGTTCGCTACCGGTTGGACCGGGACGGCAGCCTCGCCGAGTGGTCGACGGATCCGGCCGGCGAGATCCCGACCCGGTTGGAGGAGGCCACCCCGGACCGGGTGGTGCTCACCGTGCTGGAGAGCCGCTGGCAGTTGCGCGTACACCGGGTGGGGTCCGAGGTCTTCGTGGACGGCCCGGTGGGGGCGGCGAGCCTGGTCGAACTGCCGCGTCTCCCGCTGCCCACGGCGGAGGTGGCCGCCGGGTCGCTGCTCGCGCCGCTGCCCGGCGCGGTGACCCGGGTGCACGTCGAGGTCGGCCAGCGGGTCGCGGCCGGCGATCCGCTGCTCACCCTGGAAGCGATGAAGCTGGAACATCCCGTGCTCGCCCCGACCGACGGCGTGGTCGCCGAGTTGCCGGTGCCGGCCGGTGGTCAGGTGCGCACGGGTGCTGTGCTGGCCGTTATCGAAGAAGAGGACGCCTGATGACCTTCGACCTCACCCCTGAGCAGGACCAGTTGCGCGACGCCGTGCGGGCGTTGGGCCGCCGCTACGGCCACGGCTACTTCGTCGAGAAGGCGAAGGCCGGCGAACACACCACCGAGCTGTGGGCGGAGGCGGGACGGCTCGGCTACCTGGGGGTCAACATCCCCACCGAGTACGGCGGCGGTGGCGGCGGCATCACCGAGCTGGCCATCGTCTGCGAGGAGTTGGCCGCCGCCGGCTGCCCCCTGCTGCTGCTGGTGGTCTCCCCCGCGATCGCGGGCACCGTGCTCAGCCGGCACGGCACCGAGGAGCAGCGCAAGCGGCACCTGCCCGGCCTCGCCGACGGCTCCCAGAAGATCGTCTTCGCGATCACCGAGCCGGAGGCCGGTTCCAACTTCCACCGGCTCGGCACGGTGGCCCGCCGCGACGGCGACGGCTGGCTGCTCAACGGACGCAAGTGCTACATCTCCGGCGTCGACGAGGCCGGCCACGTGCTGGTGGTGGCCCGTGTCGCCGTCGAGGACGGCCCGGCCGGTTCAGGGGACGCCGCTGGGCAGCGGCTGAAGCCGGCGCTGTTCCTCGTGCCGACCGACGCCGCCGGGCTGACCCGCTCCAAGTTGGACATGGAGATCGTGTCCCCGGAGAACCAGTTCCTGCTCTACCTGGACGACGTGCGCGTGCCCGCCGACGCGTTGCTCGGCGAGTCGCTGGACGCCGGCCTGCCGGCGCTCTTCGCCGGGCTCAACCCGGAGCGGATCACGGTGGCCGCGATGGGTGCCGGCACCGGCCGGTACGCCATCGAGCGGGCCAGCGGGTACACCGCCACCCGCAAGGTCTGGGGTGGCCGCAGCATCGGCTCCCACCAGGGCGTGTCACATCCGCTGGCACACGCGGCGGTGCAGGTGGAGCTGGCCCGACTCATGATCCAGAAGGCCGCCACCCTGTACGACGCGGGCCGCGACCTGGAGGCCGGGGTGGCCGGCAACATGGCCAAGTACGCGGCCGGGGAGGCCGCCGCGCTCGCCGTGGACACCGCCGTGCAGGTCCTCGGCGGGGCGGGCATGACCACCGAGTACGGGGTGGCGACCCTGCTCGGCGCGGTCCGGGCCGGCCGGATCGCCCCGGTCAGTCGAGAGATGATCCTCAACTTCGTGGCCCAGCACGTCCTCGGCCAGGACAAGTCCTACTGACGCCGCCGACCGTCCGGCCCGCCCGGTGATCGACTCGGTCTCCTTGAATCCGGGGTGTCCGAGGCCCAACGATGCCCCGACTTCAGGAAAACCGAGTCGATCACCCACCGCCCGTTCCCTGCCTACGCCGGCTCCGAGCGCGGACGCTCGCGGTGGTGCAGGATGGCCACGGTCACCGCGAAGAGCAACGCGGGCACCAGTGCCAGGGTCGACCACTGCGCCCAGGTGAGCGCGTCGAGGACACCGTCGTGGGTGGACCGTTCGAGGTAGGTGCCCGGGGTCCCGAGCCCAACCCGGGTGAGCAGCAGCGTGACGCCCACCGGGACGACGAGCACGAGCAGGCGCAGTCGGAGCACCGTCGGCGTCGACAGGATGACGAGGGCGAAGAGCAGGTATCCCGCGGTCAGCAGGATCGCCTCGACCCGGCCGACGCCGACCGTGAAGATCCACGTGCCGTAGATGGGCGACGTCGAGTCGTCGGCGCCGGTCAGCATGGCGATGCTCGGAGCACCGACGCTCACCACCGTCGCCGCCGCGAGTGTGCCGAGCCGCCAGCGGGCGAGGACAGCCGTTACGGAACGGGGAGCGCGGAGGGCGAGTGCCAACGGGACCATCGCGGCGAGCACGGCGGGCCAGAGGTTGCGGACCGTCGAATACTGCCCGTATGCCTCGGCGACCCGAACCACCTCGTACGCCGCGCCGCCGACGGCGATCGCAGCCGCCACCCGCCCCCACCCGAGTGCGGCGAACACCGCCACGACGAGCCAGAGCGCCGCCAGGGGACCACCCGGCCAGAGGACGAACGGTTCACCGATCCCGTCCGGATAGCTCTGCGCGTACATGCTGAGGTGCAGCACCGGAACGCGCGCGGCGCGCACGAACAGCAGCAGCGCGGCGATCAGGCCCAGCACCTGCGCCGCGTCCCGCCACGCGTCGACCGACAACCGGGCGCCAACCTGGCGTACGTGCGCCCGAAACGCCCCACCGAGCAGGGCGGACACGTCCCGTGCGGCGGGCCTGCGCTGGCCCGGCGCGGCGTCGTCCAGCAACACCCCGATCATCTCGTCCTCGTACTGCCGCCGGTACGCACGCGGATAGCAGGCCAGCAGCCGCCGGTAGACCTGGTGCAACGTCACGCCGCACCGCCCTCGACGATGAGGCCGGCACGACGCAGCCGCACGCTCGCCGCGTCGGCGTTGCTCCGCAGGCGTGCCGACTCCTCGGCCAGGCGTTGCACCCCGGCGGCGGTGAGTCGGTAGTAGCGGCGCAACCTGGACTGCACCTGCTCCTCGCGCTCGATGTCGACGAGGCCCTCGGTACGCAGCCGGTCCAGCGCCGCGTAGAGGGTGCCGGCGCGCAGGTCGACACGCCCGTCGGAGATCCGGCGGACCTCGTCGAGGATGGCGTATCCGTGCCGTGGGGCGTCGATGAGCGCGGTGAGGATCAGATAGGTCGATTCATGCAGGGAAGCCTTAGCCATCCTCGCAGCATATACAGTCGGACTGTATATGCGGGGACCCTGGACGACATCAGTCCGGGATCCGGCAGGCGGCGTCGATGCGGTGCACCGGGCGGACCCGGCGGCCCATGCCCTCCAGCAGCGAGTCCTCCACGTGGAAGTCGCGGATGCGCAGCCGGTACCGGGGCAACTCCTCCTCGCTCGGGCAGAGCACCTGCGCGCGGACCAGATCGACAGGCACGTACCGCACGCCACCCCGCTCCTGGAGGATCACCATGTTGACGTCGTCGGTGGTGATCACGTGCCCGCGTACGTCCTCGGTGGGTCCGCTCTCCACGCCCACGGTCGTGACCGTCAGCGGCAGCACCGGTGTGCTGATCACCGGCACCGCGGCCCAGACCAGCATGGCCAGCACCGCCACCTCGGTCACCGATGCCAGCGGTCGGATCACCAGACCGGGCAACGGCCCCGCGACGAACAGGGCCAGCAGCGGTGGTACCGCGAGAAGCGCCAGCACCAACAGCTCCCCCTGCCTACCGGCGTCGCGCAGCGTGGGCAGCAGCAGCCAGGCGTACCCGGCGAGCAGCGCGACGATCATGAGCAGCCGGGGCACCACCTGTTCGTGCAGCCGCCCGGGGCGGAGCTGAAACGCGGCCGCGAAGGCCGGCAGCAGCAGCGGCAGGTAGAGCAGCGGCCAGGTGATCAGGGCGAGCAGGAAGCTGGCCAGCACCACCCAGGCCGGGGTGAGGTCGGCCCAGCGGGCGAAGAGCGGACGCCGGCGGGTCCCCGGTGGCAGCCGGTCCGCACCGACGGCCAGCACCGCCCCGAGCGCGAAGACGGCGACCATTCCGGTGGAGATCAGCCGAGCCGCCGTGGTCAGGAAGCCGGCGAGCAGGTTGACCGGCCCGACGTTGGCCACCAGCAGCAGCGTCGTCTGCAGCTCGCCGCCCGCCTCCACCCCGAGGCGGAGCACCGAGAAGATCGCCGGTACGCCCACCAGCGCGGTCCAGAAGGACTGGCTGGCGCGGGCCCGCCGCTCGGCCGGATCCCAACGGACCCGCCCGGGCTCGACCTCGGCGATGACCGGGTCGGCTGGTGCGGCGACCGGCACGCCGACCGGCCAGCCGGCAGGATCGGCACCAGCAGCCGGTACGGCCGCGGCCGTACCGGCGAAGGCCGGCGACACCTCGGCGCCCGGCACGGACGCGCGGGGTGGCGGCACCGGGCCGTCGGCGCCGGTCGCGGTCGGCGCCGTGCTCACGTCGAGGGCGCCTTGTCGTCGAAGTCGACAAGCTTCGGCACCTTCAGCGGCTGGGGCTGGCGTTTCTCCACGTTCAGCCACGGGCCCAGGGTGCGGTTGTACGCGCTCTGCCAGGGGCTCGCCTGCCCGTTGCGGCCCTGCTCGTAGCTCTTCTGCAGGAAGTACGCGACCAGGTCACGCAGGGCGGGGTCGCCGATCGGCACGCCGATGCCCAGCAGCTCGCTGGTGCCGAAGGGCATGTCCACGACCTCGAACTCCTTGGGGTAGGTGGCCAGGAATCCGGCGAGGATCGTCTCGTCCGAGCTGACCGCGTCATAGCGGCCGCCGCGAATGCCGTCGACGCAGTCCTTGACGTCCTTCACCACGAACGTCTTGACCCCGTGCTTCTCCAGCTCGGCCTCGGTGGTGGAACCGCCGCTGGTGCAGACCTTGTAGGCCGGCTCGCGCAGGTCCTCGATGGTGCGGATCTTGTCCTTGAGACGGACCGGCACCATCACCTCCTGCGTGGTCACGAAGTACGGGCCGGCGAAGCTGACAAGCTTTTCGCGCTCCTCGGTCATGGAGAAGCTGGACACCACGAGGTCGACAGTGCCGCCCTGCAACGCCGGGATCCGACTCTCGGTGGCCACCGACACGAACTCCAGCCGCTGCTCGCCCTCGTAGCCGAGGGAGGCGGCGATGTACCTGCCGATCTCGACGTCGAAGCCGACGTGCTGACCGTTGCGCAGGTCGCCCATCAGCGGTTCCTTGGTGGCGACGCCGATGCGCAGCTGTGACTGCCGGTAGATGTGCGACTCACGGATCTTCTGCTGCACGGACGGCAGGTCGGGTTCCCGCCGGCTGTCGCAGCCGGCGGCGGCTGCCAGGGTGAGGGTGAGGGCGACCGCCAGTGTCGTCGCGACCGAGCGGAGCCGGGATCGGGAACTGCGCACGTTCATGGATGACCTCGCTGACGGACCAGCCTGCGGAACACCCAGGGTAGCGACTCAAAGCTTCTCCGTAGCGATGCCGACCGGGCACGTCGGACGGACCGGTCGACCGGCGCGGCGACCGGCTCTCCGGTTGACAGCCGCCGATGTCACGACATGCTGGACGGGTGAGTCGATTGTCCAGGCCCGATGCGCGGACGGTGGCGGTGCTCGCGGCGCTGGGGGCCCTCGCGCCGCTGGCCCTGCTCGTCGTCTGGCGCCGACAGGATCTTCTCGGCGTGGTCCTCGCCCTGCTCTGCGTCCTGCTCACCATGGTCGCCGGGGTCGCCTTCTCCGCTGCCCGGCAGGCCGAGGGTCCGGAGCCGGAGGACCGGCCGGCGACCACCGGGCCGGCCGAGCTGATGCCGTACGGGATCGACGCGGACACCCTCGACGCCCTGGACAGTCGGGACGCCCTGCGGGCGGTGCGGGACCGGCGACGCGGGTCGGACGGCGTCAGCGGTCGGTGAGGGTGGGCGCGGCGAGCGCGTCCACGCCCCGCCCGGCCAGGCACCGGTAGGTCCGGTCGATGCTGCCGTCGACCGGCGGGAGCACCTCCAGGTGCCAGCCGCTCGGCTCGGCGATCCCGGTGGTCACCCGGAACGTCGTGGCGCTGCACACCTGTCGCACCGGCGCGGCGGTGACCACGTCGTCGTAGGCGGCGCCGACCAGGGACACCGGCAGGATCCCCTCGGCGTACGTCTCCCAGGTGTGCCGACCGGTGCAGGACAACCGAACCGCCTCGGCGCGGTTGCCGCGAATCCGCATCGGACCGAAGCACTCCAGCTCGGGCAGGCACCGGGCGCCCTCGGGCAGGGCGGTGGGCGTACCGGGGCCGGTCGTGCAGCCCGGCAGCGGCCCGGTCGCCGGTGCGGCGACCTGGCTGACCGTCGGGTTCGGGGTGGGCGTCGACCCGTGGTCGGCGAACCAGGCCCCGGCGGTCGCCGAGCCGGCGAGCGCGAGCACGCCGGCACCGCCGAGGAACCAGCGCCGCCAGCGCCTGCCACCGGGGAGCACCCGCTGGGTGTCCTCGATGGGCGGTCGGGGTGCTGGTTTGCTGGCCGCGTACGGGCCGGGGCGGGTTGCGCCACCGCTGACCGGCGCGCCGCTGACCGGGGCCGACGGTGGACCGAGCGGCAGGTTGACGAGCAGGTCGTGCAGTTCGAGGGCGGAGGGCCGCTCGGCCGGGTCGTTGGCCATGCCGGCGCGCAGCACGTCGATCAGCTCGTCCGGGACACCCGGCAGGGCGGGGAGCGGCTGGTTGAACATCTCCAGGACGGTGACCAGGCTCGGGTTGCGCTCGGACTGCCAGCGGGGCGGCCGACCGTGCATCACCGCGTAGAGGGTGGCGCAGAGCGCGTACACGTCGACGGCCGGTGACGGCGGGCTGTGGCTGAACATCTCCGGCGGCGCGTACGCCGGGGTGAGCACCTCCAGGGTCACCGAGGCGTCCCGGTGCTCGGCGAGCACGGCCAGCCCGAAGTCGGCGAGCACCGCCGAGTTGAAGGGCGAGTGCAGGATGTTCGCTGGTTTCACGTCTCGGTGCAGCACCCCGGCCGCGTGCGAGTGGGCCAGCGCATCGGCGATCTTGATGCCGAGGTCACGGGCCTCCACCGGGTCGAGCGGCGAGGTCCGCATCCGTTCGGCGTACGAGCCGTCGCAGAGCTCCATGATCAGGTAGGGATGCTGGTCGACGGTGACCCCGACGTCGAAGAGGTCCACCACGTGCGGGTGTGACGACATCCGTCCGGCCGCCCGCGCCTCGCGCAGGAAGCGGGCCTGATCCCGCTCGCTGTCCAGCGTCCGGTTCTCCACCTTGACGGCGACCTCGCGACCCACCGAGATCTGGGTGGCCTGGTAGACGGTCGCGTACCCACCTCGGGCAAAGACCCGCAAATCGGTCAGACCTGGCACGATCGGCACCGGCAGGCCGCCGGTCGGAGTGTCGGTCACCGCTCGAAAATACCCAACCCGGCCGGCGACTCAGCGCACCGCGTCCGCCGGAGCGGCACCGGCCGGACCGGTACCCTCCACGGACCGGGCAACCGTCCCGGCACCGTCGGACGAGACGTCTCCACCGGCCGACGCTCCCCGCCGGGCGTCCAGACGCAGGCCGACGGCGGTGGCCAGGGCTCCCAGGCCCTCCCAGGCCGCCACCCCGAAGAACCCGCCCGGAGCGATGTCGGAGAGCACGGCGATGGTGAAGACGGTGAACGTGACAAGTCGGAAGACCACGGTGAACCGGTAGAACGCCCGCCACTCGGTGATCGTGGCGAGCAGGTAGTAGACCCCCATGTTGAACGCCGCCATCGAGGACGCCACCAGGAACGTGCCGGTGTAGTCACCGACGGCACGCGTCTGGGGGACGTCGAGCCCGAGCATGCGCAACTGCCCCTCCGGCCAGAGCAGCCCGACCGCACCCATCACCAGCGCCAACACGCCGAAGACCGCGATGGTCCAGCCCGCGATGGAACGCGGCAGCTTCATGAAGGGCCTCCCCAGGCACGGCGACGGTCAGCACTGTGGACCGGCACACGGTGGTGACACGCTAGCCCCTCACCCCGACCGCCACATCCCCAGAACCGGCAAAAACCCTGCCCGCACCCCGACACCAGATTGATCAAGAGCTTTCGGTCACCGGCGGGCCACTTTCCGACGAGAAAAGTCAGGCCAGGCGGGCGCGGAGGGCGTTGGCGGCGGCGCGTTCACTGCGCTGCTCGGTCGCGTACGCCAGGCGGACCGCCTCCTCCGCGCAGGACCGGGCCTCCTCCGGGTGACCGCAGGCGGCCAGTGCCTCGGCCAACACGCTGGCCGCGATCACCTGGCTGCGCACGTCCTCGGCCGGCGCGGTGACCGCCCGCCGGGCCCAGTCCAGTGCCTGCTCCCGCTGACCGTGGGCGAGCAGTGCCGCCGCGTACTGGGCCATCGTCTGACGGCGGGAGAAGAGCAGCGAGGGTGCGTTCGCGGCGGCCGTCGCCACCGGGGCGAGCAACCCGACGGCGGTCGCCGAGTCACCGGCGGCCAGGCGGGCCGTCGCCAGCAGCACCCGGGGCGCCACCTGGGCCGGGGCCTGCGGGTTGTGCGGCTCCACGGCCGTCAGCACCGCGCGGGCGACCCGCTCGGCCGTCTCGCAGTCGCCCAGGTCCAACGCCACGAAGCCGCGCAGCGCGCCGGCCATCCCGGTGAGCAGCGGGTGGGAGGTGCGCTCGGCGTACGCGAGGGCGTCGGTGAGCAGGTCCGCCGCGTGCTCCGGCTCGCCCAGCCCACGCGCCACCACCGCCCGGACCACGAGCGCGAACCCGCGCCCCCAGTCGTCGGAGACGGCGGCGAACTCCCGGTACGCCCGACGGGCCTCCCGGTCGGCCTCGGCCAGGTCGCCCAGCTCGGCGGTGGCGAACGCCGCCACCGCACGGAGTGTGCCCACCGCCCACGCCTCACCGACCCGCTCGCCGAAGGGCAGGAACACCTGCGCCATCCGACACGCCTCCCGCAGGCGGCCGGCGAGCAGCCGGGCGAACGCCGTGGTGCCGCGCAGCCAGGCCCGCCCGTACGGGTCCTTCAACTCGGCGAAGAGCCGGGCGGCCCGGCCGAGGACCGCGTCGGTGCCGGCGAAGTCACCCCGGGTGGTGGTCACCCAGGCCAGGTTCTGTAGCGACCAGGCCTGCCCGCGCCGGTCCTGCGCACCGAGGCTGACCTGGTACGAGGCAGCCAGCCGGCTGCTCGCCTGACTCAGCCGCCCGGCCACGAAGTCGGCCATGCCGAGCCGGCGCATCGCCGTCGCCCGCTGCACGGGCAGCCCGCCCGCCGTGGCGACCTGCAACGCCTCGTGCCAGGCGATCATCGCCCGGCCCTGGTCACCGAGGGTCTCCTGGGCCTGCCCCGCGAGCAGCAGGGCACCGACCCGGGTGGCCTCGTCCCCCGCGTTCGCGGCGATCTTCTCCGCGTACGCGAGCGCGTCGGCGACGCGGCCGACCTGGAGCAGCGCCCGTGCGTGCACCACCCGATCGGCCGCCGGCACACCGTCGCGGGCCAGCTCGGTGGCGCGCTCGGCGTACTCGACGGCCAGCACCGGCTCACCGGCGGCCAGTGACCGGCGGGCGGCCCGGCCGAGCGCGGCGACGCCGAGCGGCACCACCGCCCGGGCCGGCGCGTCCGGGCGCAGCTTCACCGCGTCGGCGAGCGTGGCGGCCCGCTCGACGTGCGTGGCCACGAAGTCGTCCCGGGCCTCGTCGGTGAACCCGCCCGGCGCTCCGGTCGCGGCCCCGTCCGTCGGCGCCGCCCAGCGGGCCAACGCGGCGTGCCGCTCGGCCAGCTCCGCCTTGCTCACCCCGGCGTACGCGGCCTCCCGCATCAGCGGGGTCGCGAACGAGTAGCCGGCCCGGGAGCGGTGCAGCATCCGGCGTTGCAGCAGCTCCTCGACCGCTCGGTCGAGCTCCACGGCGACCACTGCCGACGGCCGACCGTCGCGGCCGGCGCGCTGCTCACGCATCGCCTCCAACGCACCGGTCGGCACCGAGTCACCGATCACCGCGGCATCGCGCAGCACCGATCGGGCGTCCGCGGGCAGCGCGTCGATCCGGGCGGCGAGCACGGCGGCGAGGTCGCGGGAGAGCAGCCGACTGCCCAGCGAACCGGGCACCAACCGCCAGCCGGCCACGGCGCTCTGGTCCCGCTCGCCAGCACCGGACCGTTCCGCAGCGGTGCGGACACCGCGCGCCGTCTCGGTGGTGAGCGCCCCGCGTTCGATGAGCAGGGTGACCAGCTCGGCCAGGTAGAAGGGGTTGCCCTGCGCGGTGGCGAGCAGCCGGTCCGCGTCGGCGGGTGGCAGTTTGCCGCCACCGAGATAGCTGGTGAGCAGCCGCGCCGCGTCGGCACCCCGCAGCGGCGGCAGCGAGTGCACCTCGGCGTCCGCGACCCGGGTCAGCGCCCCGGCGGTACGCACCAGCTCGGGGCGGCCCAGCAGCAGCACCAACACCGGGCCGGTGAGCCGGGACAGGGTCAGCCCGAGGGCGCCGATCGTCTCGGCGGTGGCGTCGTGCAGGTCGTCCACCACGATCACCAGCGGCGCCTCCGAGGCGAGCCCACTGAGCAGGTCGGCGACCGCGTTCGGCACCACCTCGGCATCCGCGGCCGGGGTGCCCGAGCCGCCCCACTCGCCGGTGTCGGTGCCCGCGTGCGCCGGGAGTTCGGCGTAGCCGAGCAGGGCGAGCAGTTGCTCGGTGGCGATCGGCGCGGTGTCCGCGGCGGAGCGGGCGAGCCGCTGCCCGAGCCGGCGCAGCCGCTCCTCCACCGCCGGGCGGGTCAGCGCGGTGGACGCGTCGCTGGGCAGACCGACGGCGGCCCGCACCAGGTCGGCCAGGGGCGCGAGCCTCCGCCGCTCCCCGAACGCGGCACAGCGCACCGAGAGCACCCGGGCTCCGGTGTGCGCCGCGTACCGGCCGGCGCCCACGTCGTACCCGGCGGCGAGGCGCTCCACCTCGGCGGCGAACCGGGACTTGCCGATGCCCGCCTCGGCGGTCATCAGCAGCACACGCGGGTCACCCTGGTCGATCACCTCGGCGAGCCGCCCGGCGACCCGACCGATCTCCGTCTCCCGGCCGACGTACGGGGCCTCGTCGCCGAGCCCCGAGCGGGTGCCCGGCGCGTCCAGCAGACCCAGCAGCTCGTACGCCTCGACGGGCTCACGCTTGCCCTTGAGCCGCAGCGGGCGCAGTGCTCGCCAGGAGGACACGTGCCGGGTGGCGGCGGCGGTGCGCCCACCCGCGTAGACCGCGCCGACCGCGGCGGCGTCGGCCAGCCGGGCGGCGGTGTTCACCGTGTCGCCGATGACCGTGTACTCGATCGCGGCCTGGATGCCCGCGATGACGTCGCCGGTGTTCAACCCGACCCGCAGCCCGAGTGGCGCGCCGCCGCCCCGCTCGTCGTCGAGCACCCGGCGGACGGCCCGCTGCATGGACAGGGCGGCACGGACCGCCCGTTCGGCGTCGTCCTCGTGCGCGACCGGCGCACCGAAGACCGCCATGATCCCGTCGCCGGTCAGCTTGTCGACGTGCCCGCCGAAGGTCTTCACGGCTCCGGCGAGGGCGGCGAGCACCCGGTCGGTGACCGCGCCGACGCGTTCCGGGTCGAGATCCTCCGACCAGGAGGTGAACTCGGACAGGTCACCGAAGAGCACGGTGACCACCCGGCGCTCGGCCGCCGGCAACGTCGCGGCGGCCGGCAGCGCGGCACCGCAGTTGTGGCAGAACCGGGCACCGGGAACGGCGACGGTTCCGCACACGGGGCAGGTCACGTGTGCTCCAACCCACTGACCCCGGGCGCGGATTCCCCGGTGCCGACGCCCAGATACTCCAACTGCGCGCGGACCGACCATTCGGCCGCCCACCAGAGCGAACGGTCCACGTCCGCGTAGACCGCCGCCACCACGTCGGCTGGCGTCCGGGCGCCGGCCGCGACGGCCGCGCGGACCTGGTCCAGCCGGGCCCGGCGGTGGGCGAGGTAGAAGTCCGCGGCGGCGGCGCAGTCGGCCAGCGCCGGGCCGTGCCCGGGCAGCGCCGGGATCCCCCGGTACGCGGACAGCAGCTCCAGGCTGCTCAGGTAGTCGCCGAGGTGCCCGTCCGGGTGGGCGACCACGGTGGTGCCCCGGCCGAGGATGGTGTCACCGGTGAGCACCACCCGCTCGTCGCCGTGCTCGACCAGGAAGCAGACCGAGTCGGCGGTGTGCCCCGGAGTCCGCAGCAGACGGATCGTCAGACCGAAGCCGCCGAAGTGCTCGCCCGGCTTGGTCAGCGGCTCGCCGCCGATGGTGTGCGCCGGGTCGGCGGCGAGGACGTGCACGCCGCCGAGCAGCTCACTCAGCCGGGCCGCGCCCTCGGTGTGGTCGGGGTGGCCGTGGGTGATCAGGATCAGCCCGATTGGGCCGTGCTCGGCGATCCGGGTCAGGTGCCCCTCGTCCGCCGGCCCCGGGTCGACCACGATGCCGGACTCGGCCGCCGGGGCGCGCAGCACCCAGGTGTTGGTGCCGTCGAGGGTCATCGGCCCCGGATTCGGTGCCCGCAGCAGTGAAACCCAGCGGGGCAGGTTCTCGGCAAGCGCCGCCACCGCCCCCGTCACGTGCCCGCTCATGGCTGCGATCGTACGACCCCGCCCGCAACACCCCGCGATCTTGCACTTGCGCACCCTGATTCATCCCTGTTCGGGGCTTTCATCCGAGCGGAAAGTGCAAGATCGCGGGGTGGGGTCAGGCGACCTCGACGATGAGTTCGACCTCGACCGGGGCGTCCAGGGGCAGCTCGGCCACCCCGACGGCGCTACGGGCATGGCGGCCGGCCTCGCCGAAGACGGTGCCGAAGAGGTCGGAGGCGCCGTTGATCACCGCGGGTTGACCGGTGAAGCCGGGCGCGGAGGCCACGAAACCGGTCACCTTGACCACCTTGACCACGTTCTCCAGGCCGACAAGCGAGTCGACCACGGCCAGCCCGTTCAGCGCGCACCGCTGGGCCAGGTCCTTCGCCTGCTCGGCGGAGATCCCGGCGCCGACCTTGCCGGTCGCGAGCAGCTTGCCCTCGGCGAACGGCAGCTGGCCGGAAACGTACACGTGCTGCCCGGACTGCACGGCCGGCACGTAGCTGGCCACCGGCGGCACGACTTCGGGCAGGTCGAGCCCCAGCTCGGCGAGCTTCGCGTGCGGACCGCTGCTCACGCCTTCGGCCGCTTCAGGTAGGCGACCAGCTGGTCCGGGTTCGGTCCGGGGACCACGGCGACGAGCTCCCACCCGTCCTCGCCCCAGTTGTCGAGGATCTGCTTGGTCGCGTGGACCAGCAGCGGGACCGTGGAGTATTCCCACTTCTGCATCGCTGAAGGGCTCCCTCTCGGTGCGGAATCTTGTTGGAGGGACAGCCTACGGTCCGCTGGCCGGACGAGACGCGGGACGCTGCTCCGGCGCGGCCGGCGCCTCCCCGCAGCGCCCTTCGTGCTCGTACCCCTGGGGGCAGCGGGACCGGTCGGGCAGCAGCAGGTCGCAGAAGACCCGGTGCCGGTTGTTCTGGTCGTCGGCGTTGGACACGGTGGTCTCACCCGCGTCCAGCTCGGGGAGGAAGCCCAGGGACACCGCGACCCGGCCGGCCAGCACGGTCGCCGCCGTCAGGCTCGGCACCCGGATCGGCAGGTGGATGACGAAGCCCGGCTCGTCGTCGTCGCGCGCCCGCTCGGCGAGGTGGCTCGGCGCCCGGGCCACCTCCGCCTGCTCCGGCGTCCGGCGGTACGACCGTTCGTTGACCGGCTGGCCGCCGATCGGCCCGCCGGCCTCGAACAAGGATCCGGGACGGCGCGCCCGGTCGTTGGTCGGGAAATGGGTGCGAGGGATGTTGTCCGCGTCGCGCATGCACTGCCTCCGGTCGTACCGCTCGGATCACTCTTCCGGTCCGGACCCATTCGTCCGTTCCGCCCCCCGCGCCGGGACGAAGGTAGGTCGGTGGCCGCAGCCCCGCCAGCAGGACGCGCCCGAATGGTCACCGACAGTCACATATGCGACACACGGCAGGTAAGAAGCCCGATGGCGGATCCGCGGCCGGTCCCGCCCGGCCGAATCGGTTCGCAACGCGGCGCGGCACGGGAAACACCGCCGCCGTCATCGACCGCTACCCTTCCGGTCGGGCGGTCGCGCAGCGCCCGGCAGCCCGCTCGATCACGCTCGACGCCTCCGGTGGCGGCGGGCGCCGCACCCCTGGGGGAACACGATGACCCAACCGCCCAGCGGCGACCAGGCCGGTCCACCCGCCCTCCCGTCGGCCCAGCCGGACCCCACCGACCGGACCGGCGGCCCGACCGTCCCCGCCCAGCCGGCCCCCGCCGCACCGTCCGGGCAGCTCGCGCTCCCCGCGCCCCCCGCACCGGCCGCGCTTCCCGCCCCACCGACCGTCCCCATCCAGCAGGTCTTCCCCGCGCCGCCCGGTGGGGTCGGCGCCACCGGTACGCCGAGCGGCCCCCCGGCCGCGACGCCGACCCCACCGGGCACCCCGGGCTCGTCGGCCATCCCGCCACCACCGCCGGAGTACCCGCCCTATCCGGGCGCGGCCGAGCCGAAGAAGAAGCGCGGTCTGCTGATCGCGGCGATCGCACTGGTCGTGATCATGGTGCTCTGCGTGGGTGGTGGAGCGTTGGCGTTCCTGACCCTGCGCAACACCGAGACCGGCGAGGGCGCCAAGGAGCCCGCGGTCGCCGTCGACGAGTTCCTCACCGCTGTCTACCGGGATCGCGACGCGACCAAGGCGGCCAACCGGGTGTGCGCCGCCTCCCGCGACGACGGAAAGATCGCCGCGAAGGTCGCCGAGGTGCAGAAGTACGCCTCCGAGTACCAGAACCCGCGTTTCCGGTGGACCACCCCGAAGGTGGACAACCAGACCGGGGACCGGGCCACCGTCTCCACCCGGGTCACCATGACCACCGCCGACGAGAAGGTGGCCGACCAGGACCTGCGCTTCACTGTGGTGCAGAAGACGGGTTGGTGGGTCTGCGAGGTCGCCTGACCATCGGGCGTGGATAGGCTCGTCGCGTGTGTGCAGCTGAGCGGCCGGTCGACCCGGCCGGTACCGGATGGTCGGCCCGCCTCCACGTGGTGACCGGCAAGGGTGGCACCGGCAAGACCAGCGTGGCGGCGGCCCTGGCCCTCGCGCTCGCCGCCGGTGGCCGGCGCACCCTCCTGGTCGAGGTCGAGGGGCGGCAGGGCATCGCCCAACTCTTCGGCATCGACCCGCTGCCGTACGAGGAGCGACACCTCGCCGAGGCACCCGACGGCGGTGAGGTGCGCGCCCTCGCGGTGGACGCCGAGGAGGCGCTGCTCGAATACCTCGACATGTTCTACAAGCTGGGCGCGGCGGGCCGGGCGCTGCGCAAGCTCGGCGCCATCGACTTCGCCACCACCATCGCGCCGGGCCTGCGGGACGTGCTGCTCACCGGCAAGGTCAAGGAAGCCACCACCCGCACCTCCGGGCAGCGACGCGCGTACGACGCGGTGGTGCTGGACGCCCCGCCGACCGGGCGGATCGGTCGGTTCCTCAACGTGACGGCGGAGACGGCCCGACTGGCCAAGGTGGGTCCGATCAAGACCCAGAGCGAGGGGGTGGCCGCGCTGTTGCGTTCCCCGATGACCGCGGTCCACGTGGTCACGCTGTTGGAGGAGATGCCGGTACAGGAGACGGTGGACGCGATCGCCGACCTGACCGCACTCGGCTTCGGCACCGGAAAGGTGATCGTCAACGGCACCCGACCGCCGCTGCCCGCCGGCCAGGCGGTCACCGCGGCGGAGCTGCGGCGCGGGCTGGTCGCCGCCGGGCTGCCGGCCGATCGGGACACCGTGGCCGGTCTGCACGACGAGGCACGTGACCAGCTCATCCGGCGCGAACTGGAGGATTCGCTCCGCGCCGACCTGGTGGAGCTGGGGCTGCCGATGATCGAGCTGCCGTTGTTGCCCGACGGGGTGGACCGGGCGGGGCTCGCGGCACTGGCCCAGGCCCTCGTCCGCGCCGATTGACTCACACCTGAGCCCAGCACAGGCGCATGGACCCACGCGGCCCGATACGCTCGATTGGTGCCTTCCGAAGACGCGGCGCCGCAGCTGGACGTCGACCAGATCCTCGCCGACCCGGGCGTACGGATCGTCGTGTGCTGTGGCGCGGGCGGGGTGGGCAAGACGACCACCGCCGCGGCGCTGGCGCTGCGGGCCGCCGAACACCACGGCCGGCGCACGGTGGTGCTCACCATCGACCCGGCCCGCCGGCTGGCCCAGTCGCTGGGCCTGACCGAGCTGGACAACACTCCCCGCCAGGTCAAGGGGATCGACGTCGAGAGCAGCGGCGGCGAGCTGCACGCCATGATGCTGGACATGAAGCGCACCTTCGACGACGTGGTGCTCCAGCACACCGATCCGACGAAGGCCGCGGAGATCTTCGCGAACCCGTTCTACCAGGCGATGAGTTCGACGTTCGCCGGCACGCAGGAATACATGGCGATGGAGAAGCTCGGCCAGCTGCACGCCCGGGGCGAATGGGACCTGATCGTGGTGGACACTCCACCGTCCCGCTCGGCACTTGATTTCCTGGACGCGCCGGCCCGACTCTCCCGCTTCCTCGACGGCCGGATGCTGCGGCTGTTGCTGGCCCCGGCGCGCAGCGGCGGCCGGAGCATGTTCAGCCTGGTCACCGCCTCGTTCGGGATGTTCTCGAAGGTGGTGCAGAAGGTCCTCGGCGCGCAGTTGCTCACCGACCTGTCCGGCTTCGTGGCCGCACTGGATTCGATGTTCGGCGGTTTCCGACAGCGCGCCGAGCAGACGTACCGGATCCTGCAGGCAGGGGAGACGGCCTTCCTCCTGGTCGCGGCACCGGAGCCGGACGCGGTCCGGGAGGCCGCCTACTTCGCGGGCCGCCTGCGCGAAGAGCGGATGCCGTTGGCCGGCCTGGTGCTCAACCGGGTGCACCGGCTCGCGGTGCCGGAGCTGGACGCCGAGCAGAGCCGGGTCGCCGCCGAGCGGCTGACCGAGCTGGGTGGGCACGAGGCGACCGCCGACGTGCTGCGGGCGCACGCGGCGCTGGCTCGTCAGGCGGTACGCGAACAGCGGGTCGCCGCGCGGTTCACCGAGGCGTTCCCCGCGGTGCCGACGGTGTCGGTGACGGCGCAGCCCGCCGACGTGCACGACGTCGACGGGCTACGGACGATCGGCGCGGCGATCAGCCGGCCGTGACCGTCGTCAGTTGGCCGCACTGACGAGGATCTTGTCCTTTCCGGCCTTGTCCTTGCTGTTCTTCTTCATCGCGGCCTCGAACATCTTGCGCCAGCTCGTCACCTGCGGGTGTCGACGCAGCAGCGCCCGCCGTTCGCGTTCGGTCATGCCGCCCCACACACCGAACTCGATCCGGTTGTCCAACGCGTCGGCCAGGCACTCGTACCGAACAGGGCAGCTCCGGCAGATCCGCTTCGCCACGTTCTGTTCGGCGCCCTGTACGAACAACGCGTCCGGGTCCCCGTTCTGACACGCCGCCAGCGACGGCCAGTCAGTGATCATGCCCATGTGTACACGTCCCCCCTTGCAGTACCTACCGACCTCGTCGATGCACGCCAGCCGGCAATTCCCCCCGATCGCCCGGCTCGCCTTCCCCAAGGCGGCACGGACGACATGTGGCGCTGTCGCCACCCCCATCATGCTCTGTAGTCGACTGATTACGCAACGTTGTCGACGAAATCCATCATTTCGGACAGTCCCGGCTTCCCGGGCCTTCGACCGCCGGTTACCCCGCCGAGGTCGGCGATAACGCTGCGCCGCCTCCTTCGATCGGAGGAGACTCACGCCAGGTCACCCGCAACCGAGCACCGGGGGTCGTGCGTTTAGCACAACGAGGGCAGCGCGCGCAGGAAATGGGGAAAGAACGCCCCAGCGCCCCTCGTTCCCTACTCGCGTACCCTGTCGAGGTGACCTGGATGCGGAAACGTGACCACAATGTGCTGACCAACGCCGCATCGCTGCTGGTGTGCGGCCTACTGGCCGGTGTGGTGGTCGCTGCGGCGGCCTTCCCCGCGGTGGCGATGTCCGGCCTGGCCGCCAAGGCCGGCGCCGAGACATTCGGCGCCCTGCCCACGGAGCTGACGGTGGCCCGCGCGCCACAGATCAGCTATCTGCTGGCCTCGGACGCCAAGACACCGCTCGCGACGATGTACGACGAGAACCGGCGCGACGTGAAGCTCGCCGACATCTCTCCGTACATGCAGAAGGCGATCATCGCGGCCGAGGACCATGAGTTCTACAAGCACAACGGCGTCGACATCAACGGTGTCGCCCGCGCGTTCGTCAACAACCAGGGCGACGGCGGTCGGCAGGGCGCTTCGACGCTGACCATGCAGTACGTCCGCCTGGCCATCGCGTACTCGGCCACCCACCCGGCCGACGTGGTCGCGGCGACCGAGGACACCAGCGCCCGCAAGCTCCGGGAGATGCGGCTGGCCCTCCAGGTCGACAAGGAATTCTCCAAGGACGAGATCCTCACCCGCTACCTCAACCTCGCCTCGTTCGGCAACGGCGCGTACGGCATCTACGCCGCCAGCCAGGTCTACTTCGGTAAGCCGCCGAGCAAGCTCAAGATCGAGGAGGCGGCGCTGCTGGCCGGCATGGTCAAGGCGCCCACCACGAACGACCCGACCACCGAGACGGGTTACCCGCTCGCCAAGGACCGGCGCGACTACGTCATCCAGAACATGGTCGACATCAAGGCCATCACCCAGCAGGAGGCCGATGCGGCCAAGGCCGTCGAGCTGAAGGTGAAGGACAAGCGCACCCCGAACGGCTGCATCGCCGCGAACGTCAACAGCTGGGGCTTCTTCTGCGACTACTTCTACCGCTGGTGGATGCAGCAGGAGACGTTCGGCTCGACCACCTACGACCGGGAGCGGCGGCTGAAGAGCGGCGGCTACACCGTCGTGACCTCGATCGACGTCCAGGCGCAGAAGGGTGCCGACAAGGCGGTCCGCAAGTCCAAGAGCGAGAAGAGCAAGGAAGCCGCCATGGTCGCGGTGGTCGAGCCCGGCACCGGCCGGGTCCGGGCGCTCGCGGTCAACCGCCAGTTCAAGCTGGACGACCCGAAGAACCCGACGAACAAGATCTCCAGCGATCCGGCGAAGAGCCGGAGGGGCATCCGGGGTAACTACCCGGCGACGGTCAACCCGCTGCTCAGCGGCGGTGACGGCATCACCGGTTACCAGGCCGGCTCGACGTTCAAGATCTTCACCATCTTGGCGGCACTGGAGAAGGGCATCCCGCTCAGCTACAGCTTCAACGCGCCGCAGCAGTTCAAGTCGGAATACATCATCGACCCCAGCAGCAAGGCGGCGTGCCCCGGCACCCACTTCTACTGCCCGACCAACTCCGGTCTGAAGGCCGGCGGCGTCCAGAACATGTGGACCGCGTTCGCCCAGTCGGTCAACACCTACTTCGTCCCGCTCCAGCAGCAGGTCGGCGCGGAGAACGTGATCGACGCCGCCAAGCGGGCCGGCATCCAGTTCCGCACCGATGAGGATCTCCGACTCAGTGGCACCAAGCAGGACGCGCACCAGTGGGGTGCCTTCACCCTCGGTGTCGCGCAGACCACCCCGCTGGACCTGGCCAACGCGTACGCGACCCTGGCGGCCGACGGCAAGTACTGCGAGCCGATCCCGGTGCAGGAGATCCGCGACCCGGACGGCAACAAGCTGGACATCGCCAACCCGCGCTGTGAGAAGCGGTTCAGCACCGACGTGGCCCGAGCCGCCGTGGACGCCGCCCGCTGCCCGGTCGGCGACAACTCCGAGACCAGCAAGTGCGGCAGCAGCCGCACCGCCGGCGGAGTGAAGGGCATCGTCGACGCGCCGGTGGCCGGCAAGACCGGCACCACCGACTCGGAGAAGACCGCCGCCATCGTCGTGATGACCAAGCAGTACTCGGTGGCCGGCATCATGGCCGACCCGGACTGGCCGCAGACGAACGTCCAGATGAAGCACAGCGAAAGGGACGGCATCAACCCGCCGGTCTACGAGACGCTGCGGGACGCCATGAAGAACAAGCCGCGGATCAACTTCGAGCCGCCGGGCCAGAAGATCTCCGAGGGTGACCAGCGCAGCATCCCCGACGTGAAGTGCCAGCCGGTGGACACTGCCAAGTCCCGGATCAAGGGTGCCGGCTTCGAGCCGGTCGTCTCCGAGGCCAAGGTGCCGTCCACCTGCCCGGCCGGCACCGCCGCCGGCACCAGCCCGGACGGGCGCACCATCAAGGGTGGCGTGGTCACCATCCAGGTCAGCAGCGGCGGTGGCGGCGGCACACCGGGCAACCCCGGTGCTGGCGGGCAGCCCGGCGGTCGACCCGGGGGCCGTCCCGGCGGCTGAGTGGACGAGTAGGACACGACGGGCGGGCACCCACCACGGGTGCCCGCCCGTTTCCGTTCGTCCGGACCAGCAGCACCCGCCCCCGCTCCGGGGAACGCCGGCCGGGATGCCGCCGGGTCAGAGGCCGAGCTGTCGGCGTACCTCGGCGGCCACCCGACCACCCTCGGCCTGGCCCGCCACCGCGGCCTGGGCCGCCTTCATGGCCGGGCCCATCTGGGCCTTGCCGGTGAAGCCGCCCGCGGCGAGCGCCCCCGACACCAGCTCGGTCAGCTCGGCGTCGGAGAGCTGCTTGGGCAGGTAGCGGTCCAGCACCTCCCCCTCGGCGCTCTCCTTGGCGGCCTGCTCGGCGCGGCCGGCGTCGGCGAAGGCGGTGGCCGCCTCCCGGCGCTTCTTGGCCTCCTTGGTCAACACCGCGAGCACCTCGTCATCGGAGAGCTCGCGCTTGGCCTTGCCGGCGACCTCGGCGGTGCCGACGGCGGCCAAGGCCATCCGCAGCGTGGAGGTGGTCAGCTCGTCGCGCGCCTTGAGCGCGGAACGCATGTCGGCGGTGAGGCGGTCCTTCAGCGTGCTCATGGACGGTCAAACTACCCTGAACGGCATGCGAAAGCGCACACTATTCCGGCTTGCTGCCGGAACCGCCACGGTCGGCGCGGCCACCCTCGCGTACGCGTCGCTCATCGAGCGCAACATGTTCACCCTGCGGCGGTACGACGTGCCGGTGCTGCCGGCCGACGCGGAACCGCTGCGCGTGCTGCACCTGTCGGACCTGCACATGATGCCCGACCAGGCGCGTAAGCAGCGCTGGGTGGCGTCGCTGGCCGCCCTGGACCCCGACCTGGTGGTGGTGACCGGCGACAACATGGCCCACCCGGGCGCGGTCCCCGGAGTGCTGCGGGCCCTGCAACCGCTGCTGGACTATCCGGGCGCGTTCGTGTTCGGCTCCAACGACTACACCGGGCCGGTGCTGAAGAACCCCTTCACCTACTTCCTGCCCGACCGGGAGTACACCGAGGGCGTCGAGCTGCCCTACGAGGAGCTGCGCCAGGTGTTCGCCGGCGCCGGCTGGGCCGATCTCAACAACGCCCGGACCACGCTGAAGGCCGGCGGCCGGCAGCTCGACCTGGTCGGCGTGGACGACCCGCACATCGACCGGGACGACTACCCCACCGTTGCCGGGGCGGTCTCGTCCTCGGCCGACCTGTCCATCGCGCTGACGCACTCCCCCGAGCCACGGGTGCTCGACCAGATGGCCGCCGACGGCTTCGGGCTGCTGCTCGCCGGGCACACCCACGGCGGTCAGGTCTGCGTACCGGGGTACGGGGCGCTGGTGACCAACTGCGGCCTGCCCCGCTCGATGGCGCGCGGTCTGCACCGCTGGCCTGGCTCGGACTCGTGGCTGCACGTCTCCGCCGGCCTCGGCACCCACCCGACCGCCCCGATCCGCTTCGCCTGCCCCCCGGAGGCCAGCATCCTCACCCTCATCCCCCGCTGACCGCCCCCAGGGCCGGCGCAAGATCTACACAACGCGGTCTGCCGTGCGGCAGCAACGTCGCCGAAGTTGTGCGGATCTTGGGGGTCCGGGCGGCGGGGGTACCGAGTTTGACCATCCGGGCGGGTGGGCTACTATTTGTCGGCACGCCTCGGGGTGTGGCGCAGCTTGGTAGCGCGCTTCGTTCGGGACGAAGAGGTCGTCGGTTCGAATCCGGCCACCCCGACCAGAGGCCAGAGGGCACATCCGATCCATGGATGTGCCCTCTAGTGCTTCCTGGGTGACCAACTGAGTGACTACGCCTCGCCGATCGGCGCGAAGATGCGGTCCATGACCGCCGCGCCCTGGAGCACCACCGGCCGGAGCTGGTGACGGTAGACCAGCTCGGTAACGGTGATGCCGGAATGCCCGCGCAGGTCGGCGATGTCCTCCAGGCTTACCCCGCTGTCAGACAGCAACGACACGAAGCTGTGCCGCAGCTCACGAGTTGTCCACGCAGCCGGATCGAGGCCGGCCAGGGTGACGGCCCTGCGGACGTTGGCCGCATCAAGGGCAGTGCCGACAGTTGAGGCGAAGACCAGCCCGAGCGGCTGCCAGTCCTTGCCGGCAGTCTTGCGCTCCTGGCGGTGGCGGTGATGAGTCAGCGCGGTAACGCACCGGGTAGGTAGTGCCCGGCTCCGTCACCACGAACTCATTGTGCATGGCGCATGAGACGTTCAACGCACCCACCCCGTGCTTGGCTCTCCCCAGAGAGAGGTCAGAGCGCAGGCCAGGCCGCCGCGGCCAAAGCGGGCTGCTGCTCGGCGTACTTCCTAAAGCAGAGCATCGGCCAACTTGCCCACCTCTAAGCCCTCTGGCTCCAGCAGGACTTTCCGGAGACCCTGGGTTGCTTTTCGATGCTCAGCACTATTCAGACCGAGATCGCTGACGCCTTTGTCCCACTGTATTTGATCACTTGCACCCTCGGCCAGAGTGAGGAGCCCGCACTTACCGTTTTTTACAGTTGAGAGCAGACGCACCGTTGCCGGCCACCGCGTCAATATTTCAGCGAAGACCACCAGGCTCTTAGCTACCTCGACGCACTCTGCCAACTTCGCGTGACTTCCAGTCCGGAGCCACAATCTAAGGTAGAACTGCCAGACGGTCAGAAGCCTCTTCGTCTCACGCCCCGAGGTATCGTCGTACCGAGCCAATCTCTGCCGGATATAAGATCTGACCTCGGGGTGGCGCTCCAACGCCATCACGCTTACGTCTTCGATACGCGACATAGCCGTACTCACGGAGGGCCGCGCCCGAAAGTCAGAACCTGACCTTGTGCCGTCAATCTCGCTTTGAGCGCCTTGGCCCGCATCGCCGCTTCGACCACGAGAATTTCCCTGGATAGGGCCAAGGAGATCGATCAGGTAAATATCCAGCATTTCGCTTCTAACTCGCGGCAGGACGACTGGGAGGTGGGTGAGCTTGCGGAGGAAACTCCAACCCGCACTCGGATCGTCACCGAACCGCGTAACGCTGTCGCCCCTTCGGCTGTAGAACTCATCAAGCTGTCCCGCCACGATCGCCTGGTCAAGCCCGATAACGATGCGACACCCACCGAGCGCCCCAGAAGTGAATAAGTTGATCGCCTGTAGGACTTCGACTGACCCTTCTGGCCCGCATCTGTCCAAGTCGTCAATGAAAAGAACTAGCTCACGACCAGCATCATTCAACAGATCCAATACGACTTTGACATCGTGCTGCACAAGATAGAGACTTCCGGACTGCGCCCAATGCAAGGGGTCGCTCAGGACCTGCCCTGCGGATTTTTCGATCATTCCATTCCCAAGAACCGGACCCGTGAACATCTCCTCAGGCAGAAAGGCCGACGCTCTACCGAAGAAATAGCGCAGCCCGCTATGAATTGCCCCGACAAGGAGAATCAATAGCGGCAGCAGCCAAGCCCAGCGGCTGGCCGCAGCACCCCACAGCCGCCACGTGCTTTCTGGGCGCATTAACTGCACCACGAGTGGGACCAAAAGGCCGAAGATGGAAATTTTCAGAAGCGGTGAGGCGACTCCATTCCACACAGCCCGCCGCAGTCGCGTTGTGTCGAGCCGCTCCGCGTTGCGCGCGAACCAGAATCTACGCTGAGCGTTGCTACTTGGCAAGATCGATGGGACGACCGCCTGGGTTATCACTTTGGCCAGGCTGGCCCAAACCTGCTCACTAGTCTGATGAGCCCACGGTTCGAACAGTGCGGTGACGGGTGGTGGATTCATCGCCAACTCATCGTCGACGCCCGCTCTAGTGCCTACTGGCCACGGCGCAGCGTTTGGGGTTCTCCAGACGCCGAGAAGCCTGTGCGCTCCCGCTGGTGTCAAACGGGCAGATCTCTTTGCTTCAAGCATTCGGAGCCAGCGTGACCGACTGCGACTAGTGGCGTATTCCCATTCCGCAGACCTCTGATCTATCCGTTGTTTCACCAAATGCATGACCGTAGTCTTTCCAGAACCCCAAGGACCATCCACCGTGACTACTTGAGGCCCGCTTCCAGAATCATCTGGAGTAACTAGGGGATTCGGATGAAATATCTCGGCCAGCACATCGACAATCGGCTCCCTGCCGAGCAAGTCTTGGTCGGCAGGCGAATCGGTGAAACCTCTGGTAGATACGCCCGGCCGATCGATGGATATCGGGCCCGCCGGTAGATCAGTCCGGTCCGGCTCTTCCCAACGATACCCATGCCGTGGCGGAGAGAGCTGAGTTGCCTCCAGCCCGCCTGCAATTGACCGAAGGGTCGGTTCAACTTCAACCGCAGTTAGCCTGCGTTTGTAGTTGCGATCCAAGAGCCCGCTAAGCAGCGGCTGAAGAGGGCCAGCACGACGCATTGGGTCCGGGGGCTCCGTTGCAAGCGCGCTAAGAGTCGCCATGGCATTCGCACGCGCATAGGGCGATTGCCCCTCTACGGCTGCGTAAAGTGTTGCACCCAGCGACCACAGGTCAGTGCTGGTGGTAGATACGCCCGACCTTGCACGCTCGGGGGCAACAAATTGGGGCGAACCCAGAACTGTACCTGGACCAGTCATCGCCTCATCCCCGTTCTCGAATGTAGCGAGCCCGAAGTCAGTCAGGACTACCCGGCCATCATCGGCGACGAGTACGTTATGCGGCTTAACATCACGGTGCAACACTCCAGCGGCATGCGCTGCCCGCAGCGCCGCGAGAACTGCTAAACCAACCCGGGCCGTCCGTTCAGGGCTCAACGGGCCATCGGCGGACAGAATTTGCTGCAACGAACGCGACGGTACGTATTCCATAACAATCCACGGACTACCACGATCGAACACAACATCATAAGTCCGGATGATGTTGGGGTGAGCGAGTCTCGCGGCAGTGCGCGCCTCACGCAGAGTGCGTAGACTCAACTGTTCTCGCTCAGCCTTCGCTAGCCAACTAGGAGGTATGACTTCCTTGGCTGCTATGTCGCGTTGCAGCAGTTCATCGCGAGCGAGCCAAACTCGACCCATTCCGCCAGTCCCGACAAGGTCCAGCAGGCGGTAGCGCCCCGCAATGAGCATCTGTTGCATCAAGGTCCTTAAGGGACTCGCAGGTGCCGAGGGACGCCATCTTCGGCTTCTGACATCGACATACACGATATCTGCTGCCCACAAGTACCACGTCGGCGGCTAGCTCCGCCCCCGGGAGCCGGGTTCGTGCCGGTCGAGGTTGGGTCAACTGCGCCACTGTGGCGGTGTCCGTCGGGGGTGCGGTCCGCGACACAAACGCCGACTCCGTCTGTTCCGGCAGCGTCCGAACGTGCGTCAAGGTCTGCTTGACGTCACGGGCCGGGCGGCGGCCCGCTCCCCGAAGGGCGGGTCGGCGGCAGACAGTGAGGCGGAGGAGGCGCTACGTTGGTTGACATGCCGGTCGATCAGGACGTTCTTCGTCGCCTTGCGTTCATCCGCTACCTACATACTCTCGGCATCGAACAGGCGCGCTTGCCGGTGCCCTTATCGTCAGCGAGCCTTCTTATGCTGCATGACGCCGTGGAGGGTTTTTTGATCCTGGCCACGGACCGTCTTGGAGCAAAGGCTTCTCCAAATTTCGAGAAGTACTGGGAGACGTTGAGCCCGCACCTGCCGGATGGTGTCGACCTTGCTGTCCAACAGGGTATGAAGCGCTTGAACAAAGCCCGCGTCAACCTCAAGCACTACGATGCTCGCCCCGACCCTGCAACCATCGACATGGCAGTGGCCGACACGGCCACGTTCATGGCGGCGAACACCATTTTGGTCTTTGGCGTCGACTACGACACTGTTTCGATGGCGGACGTGATCAGTCAAGCCCCAGTTCGTGATCTGGTACGAAAGGCTGAGGCAGCGAGCGAGGCTGGCGACCAAACAGCAGCGATGATAGTTTTGGTCGATGCGCTGAATGATCTCTTCGACCCGCATTCGCCAAAGCCGTGGGGCCTTGCTACGTCACCACTCATGTTTGGCAGAAAGATCGATCGTGCAATGTCCGAGGGCCTGATCGAGAGGATGTTGCGGCCGCTCGCGACTGACCGGTTTGGCGCTGGGAGGGACGCGTCAACCTTAGCGGCTCAAATCGCCCAAGTGACTGAGGTTTCAAAGACGCTGCAAGATGCGATGCGGATGGTTTCGCTCGGACTGGATTTCGCTGAGTACCAGAGGTTCCGTAGCTTGACCCCGACGAGGTCTGTGTTTGGGGACATGCGACGGGAGTACAAGGCTCCACGCGGCTACGCCCCGACCCGTGACGACTTCACGTTCTGCCACCAATTTGTGGTGACCGCATCTCTGCGACTGGCGGCTGCGGAGGCGAATCTCGCTCAACCGGCGTGGATCCCGACCGACAAGCCAGTGTGGCAGGTCGAGTACGAGACCGTCGCTGAAATGCGGGAGGCTGAGGACGATGGGACTGTTACGGCTGCGTCTGCCACTGCATAGCCGCAGGCACCTGGGTGGCCAACTGGGTGACGACGGACGCGAGCAAGGACGGACGCCGGTGGACGCTGACGGACCGTTGGGACAGGTCAAACGGGATGTTTGCTCAGCTCATCGGCGGTTGATGGTTCCTTCGGGACGAAGAGGTCGTCGGTTCGAATCCGGCCACCCCGACCAGAGGCCAGAAGGCCAGGTGAGATCGCCTCTCACCTGGCCTTCTGTCATTCCTCCCGGCGCTCTTCCCATCGACCCAGGCCGGCACCTAATCTGCTCGTGCCCATGACCCGCGCCACCTCGTTGACCGGTACGCCGCCCGACACAGCCAGGTCGCGTACGAGTGCCGCAGATCCTGGAACCGAAGCCCGCCCCGGGCCATGCGTGAGACGCGAGCCCTCGCTTCGCTAGCCTCTGCACGTGTTCTCCTACCGCGCTATCGCCCCCGCGGACCTTGACCGCGTGACCCCGTGGATCGTGACCGAGCCTGTTGGGTGGATCCCCGCCGACCGTTACCTGGCCGACCTGGCCGAGGACATGTACCGGCCGGAGTGGACATGGATCGCCGAGCGCGCCGGCGAGGTCGTGGGACGGGCACTGTGGTGGGGGCCGAAGGGCAGCCCGCATCCGGTCGCGCTCGACTGCCTCGACGTGGATCCAGCCGTGGGCGACCGTGTCGCCGTCGCCGCCGCGCTGGTCAGGGCCGCGCTGGCCGGGTTCCCGGAGCCGGTGCAGTACATGATCGAGGTCACCGTTGGCTGGCGTGACGATCCGGTCACCTTGGCGGCCGTCAAGTGGCGGCGGGCGTCGGCGCATGCGGCGGGCCTCACCCGCGAGGTGGAGCGGCTGCAGTTCGAGTGGGCACCCGCCGACGGGGTGCCCGGCGCGGCCGGCAGGTTGCGGTTCACCGAGGCATCCGACGAGGAGTTCCTCGGGTTGTTCAGGAGAATCGCCGAGGGCAGCCTGGATGCCCAGACCCGTGCGGACCTGGCCGCCAAGGGTGTGGACGCGACCGCGCGCGAAGAGATGGACTTCTATCTCAGGGCGCCGGGCAAGCGGGAGTGGTGGCGGATCGCCTACACGCGCGAGGGCGAGGTGGCGGGCATGGCGATTCCCTCCGCGACCCCGTACAACGTGAACGTCGGCTATCTCGGGGTGGTGCCGGAGTTCCGCGGGCGCGGCTACGTGGACGAGGTGCTCGCCGAGATCACCCGCCTGCACGCGACCAACGGGGAGTCGCGCATCACCGCCACCACCGACATGGGTAATGCGCCTATGGCGGCCGCTTTCGCTCGCGCCGGATACCGCAACACGGGGGTCCGGATCAACTTGTCCAACGACGTCCAGCCCTAGACGAGCATCGCGCCCCAGCGCCCAGCGGCGTACCGTGCTGCCGGTGTCCGACCAGCCGGCGCCGAAGCCCAGCCGCAAGGCCACTGTCGCTCTCGTCCTGGCCAGCCTGAGCCTCGTGCTGTCTTTGGTCACGTGTGGATTCGTGGCCGTGACCGGGCTTGAGGATCTTGATGATTCGCTTCAGTCGCCGCCGCGGCCAGCGAGTGCGTCGGAGGTCGAAGCCTTCGCCCACGTGACCTTCCCGCCTGGCACGGTGCTCCTCTCGGCCGCCCAGAGCAACGGACTGGAGACCTACCTGTCGGCGAGGTTCCGAATCCCTCGCGCGGCCCTCGACACCTTCCTGACCGACGGAGATTTCGCCGCCGGGTTGACCCCCGGGCTACGCGTCGTCACCAAGCAGGACGACGTCGGCGGAGGAGACACCTGGCACCCGGAGACGGCTGTGCGGGTCTCCGGAATCAGCGAAGAGGCACCGGGGCCCAACGGCACCTACCGTCGCCTGCTGGTGGACCTCGACAGGGAGGACACCGTGACGGTCTTCCTCCACGCGAGCAAGCCCTGACAGCCGAGGCTCACGCCGACGGCTGACGGCTCGCGCCCCACGTCCACGCATCACCGTGGACGTGCGGGTGTCGGCCGGCCAGCCAGCCGCCGGCGCTCATCCCGGGCGGTCGACAGTGCGCCGCCCGCGTCGAGTGCCGTGAGGTGCTGGAATTTCACGACGTGTCCGCGGCCGGCCTTCAACCTATCGACCCTCGACGGAGTCGTGATGGGTAACCAACCAAGGCGGGGGCTGATGGCAGTTGACGACGAGCATTTCCGAGAGTTCGTCGAGACGCGCTACATGGATCTCCTGCGCGTGGCGTACCACCTCACCGGGTCGGCGCAGGATGCCGAGGATCTGGTGCAGTCGGCGCTGGTGAAGGTGATGCGTCGGTGGCGTCGGGTCGACGACCCGATGGCGTACCTGCGACGGGTCATGATCAACCACCACATCAGCAGTTGGCGCCGCCACCGGGTGCACGAGGTGGTGACGTCGATCCTGCCGGACCGGTCCACCCGGGACATGACGGAGGCGGTGACCGAACGACACGCCCTGTACGAGGCGATGCGGGAGCTGACGCCCCGCACCCGGGCCGTGATCGTGCTCCGGTACGTGGTCGATCTGCCGGAGGTGGCGGTCGCCGCCGCCCTGGGCTGCTCGGTGGGGTCGGTCAAGAGCCGGGCGTCGAGAGGTCTGGCACGCCTGCGTCTGGCACTGGCGTCGGACGCGTCGTCGCCGGCAGAGGTGCCGACGACGGCCTCAGCGGCGGCCGATCCAGTACCGACCGGGACGACGACGATGACGGGGGCAACACCATGACTGTCGACGAGGAACTGGGCCGGGCCCTGGCCGAGCTGGGCAGGACCCTGACCCCGCAGCCGGATCCGTACGGTCGAGCCAGGGCGCGTTACCGACGGGACCGGCAGCGCCGCCGCAATGGGCTGGCCCTCGCTCTGGTGGTCTGCCTGGGCGGAGCGGCCTTCGCGATCGCCGACCCGGGCCGAACCACCCAACCGCCACCGGCAGCCGCGACCGAGTCCATCGCACCCGCGCTGGCCTGGTCGGACAAACTCCTCCAGTCGCCACCGCGCGGCGTCGTCGGCCAGGACAGCGGCTATGTCCGCCAGCTCTCCGAACTCCTGTTGGCCGCGCAGCGCCGGGGAGGCTTTCCCCGGGTGACGTTGCCGTTGAACGTGCTGGACACGCCGACCACGGTGAAGGTGCTGTTCGTCGACGACATCGGCGGCCGGCGGATCGCGCTCGCGGCCTTCGTCCGTGACCGGCCCGAGCCGGCCACCGACTGGTCGGGCCCCTCCGTGTGGCTGGTCGCCGACGAGGGTGCCGACGCCGACAAGCTGGCCAGCCCCGCCGCCGTACACAGCTTCGGCGACGGCCTGCAACCCTACGAGAGCCTCGCCCTGGACGCCCCAACGTCCATCCACGTGGCGATCGCACCCGCCGGGTGTGTCTTCCTCACCTCACCGTTGCCCAACGGCAGGGCGTTCCGGTGGACCCCGGAGCCGACCGGGTCCTACCTGATCCGTACCCCGCAGACCCAGCGGCCCGAGTGGTGGCGGGTCGACTGCGGCGCGGTGACGCGCAAGACAACCCCGGGTCCGGGTTCGCTGGCGCCCGAGCCGATCACCGACGCGCAGTTCGCGACCGCGATGTCCCGCGTACGCGGCGCTGTCCCGGAGCGGCGCGCCCGACCGCTGCTGTCGTCGTACGCCAAGTCGGAGGGGTACCGACTGACCGCCCTGCCGAGCGCGGTCTGGGGCGGGCAGGTCGCCGGCCTCCCCGCCCGCGCCGCCGGCGGATCGCCGGGCGCCGACGGGCACTCGTTGTACAGCGGCAAGGCGACGGTCCTGGCTGCTCCCGCGGCCGGCGGCGGCTGGGCCGGCGAGGTGACGATCGACCTCGATCAGCCACGGCCCGACGGCGTGGTCGGCACCAGCGCCACCTTCACCGTCCCGACGGACCCGACCGACCCCGCGAGCATCCTGGTTGTGTCGATCGGCAACGACGTCGGCGGCGGCGAGGGCGAGCGGTCCCTGCTGGTGGTGACGCCGGCGGCAGCCACCCAGGTACGAGTGGTGCAGGACGGGCGCGCGCGGACGACTGCGGTCAGCGGCTGCGGGGTGGTGTTGACCGTGCCCCACTCCGTGCCGGGCCTCGTCGTCGAGGCGCTCGACGCGTCCGGCCGGACGCTCGCCACCGGTCAGGTGGCCCGAGAGGGTGCGCCGTCGACACTTGAGACGGACACCTGGAACCAGGACTGAGCGTGCCCTGCCTGCCGAAACCACCGCCAACATAGGTACTTCTGCCGATCCCCCGAGGCGGTCAGCCACCTAGTGTCGGCTGCACCACTACCGTCTGAGGGGGACGCAGATGACCACCGCACTCGACTTCGACGCCGTGAAGACACGCCAGCAGGTGACCTGGGCCAGCGGCGACTACGGTGCGGTCGCCGCCCTCATCCATCCGATCTCCGAGTCGCTGGTGACGGCGGCCGACCTGTCGGCCGGTGCCCTCGTGCTGGACGTGGCGACCGGCTCCGGCAACGCCGCCATCGCCGCCGCCCGCTGCGGCTGCGTCGTGACCGGCGTCGACTACGTACCCGGGCTGTTGGAACGGGGTCGTCAGCGGGCGGCGGCGGAGCGGCTCCCGGTCGCCTTCGTGACCGGCGACGCGGAGCACCTGGCGCATCCCGACGGGACCTTCGACGCGGTGCTCTCCGTCGTCGGCGTGATGTTCGCCCCGGACCAGCAGCGGGCGGCTGCCGAGCTGGTCCGGGTCTGCCGCCCAGGCGGCACGGTGGCGCTGGCCTCGTGGACGCCCCAGGGATTCATCGGCGAGTTGTTCCGCACGGTGGCGCGGCACGTGCCGCCACCGCCGGGGCTACGCGCGCCCGTCGAGTGGGGCGACGAGGCCCGGGTCCGCGAGTTGCTCGGCGGGGCCGTGGGCGACCTGCGGACGGTACGCCGGGAGTTCGTCTTCCGCTTCGGCACACCCGAGGAGTTCGCCGACTTCTTCCGGGCCAACTACGGGCCGACGTTGAAGGCGTTCGAGGCGCTGCCCGAGGAACGGCGACCGCAACTGCACGCCGACCTGGTCAAGCTGGCGCGTACGCACAACCGAGCCACCGACGGCACGGTACGGATCCCGGCGGAGTATCTGGAGGTCGTGGCGCACCGGCTCGCCGACTCGGCCTGACGCCACCCCGCCACCGCTTCGATGACGCCGAACCGACCGAGGCGGCTGGGCCTTGGCCGCGCGACGTACGGCGGTCAGCCGACACCGAGGTCAGGGCCCTCGGCCGCCGGACGCACCACAGGCAGGTGGGGGGCCTCGGCCGCCGGACGCACGGCGGGCGGCCGCGACGCTGAGGCGGCCGCCTCCGCCGGTCAGTCCTGTCGTTCGGTGCGCTCGATCTCGGCGAACGCGGCCGCCAGGTAGTCGTTCAACGGCACGCTTGTCGTTGCCAACAGGTCGGCCACCAGGAGCGGGGCGTGCCGGGCCAGCGCCGACGCGTCCGGAGGCGACTCGTCGCTCTCGGGGTCGTACACGCCGAGGGCGCCGGCCAGCAGGACGAGCACCACGTGCGGGTCCACGTCCGAACGCCACCGCGCCGCGCCCTGCACGCAGCGGGTCAGCACCTGACGGATGTCGTCGCCGGTCAGCCCCTCCGGATGACTCTCCTCGAGCAGCAATCGGACCACCGCGCCGAGCACCAGGCCGGAACGCTCGTCGGCGGCAAGGTCACCGATCGCCTCCTCGTACGCCTGACCGTCGCGTGCCTGGGCGGCGGCGACGGCCGCGGTGGCGGTCACCGCGATGGCGCGGGCGGGAGCGGGCAGATGTCGCCAGGTGCCGGTCATCGGGCCAGCATCGCAGACCCGGCGGACACCGACGGACGCCACCAAACCGAATGGATCATCGTGGGATTGGTCACCTGACGCCTCCGGCGACGGCTGGGCGCGGCCAAAACGGTTCGCGTGCTGTCACACCTGGCGAACAGAATGCCGGACATGCTGCGTCGTGCCCTGCCCCGCCGAACGGAAGCCCGCCGGATCCTGCTCGGCACCCTGCTGTCGGCGATCGGGCGCGGTCTGACCCTGCCGTTCCTGTTCATCTACCTGACCGACGTACGTGGGCTCACCGACGCCCGCGCCGGGCTGGTGATCGGCTGGTACGGCGTGGTCACCCTGGCGTTGTCGCCGCTGGGCGGGACGCTCATCGACCGGATCGGCGCCCGCCGGGTGGTGGTGCCCTGCCTGCTGATCGAGGCGGTCGGCACCGGCTCGCTCGCACTGGTCCACTCGACCGGTTCGGCCCTGCTGGTGATGACGGTGATCGCCATCGGCAGCTCGGCGATCTGGTCCGGGCAGAACACGATCCTCGCGTCGTTGACCGACGACGGCGAGCGGCAACGCGTCTTCGGGCTGAACTTCGCCCTGCTCAATCTCGGTATCGGCATCGGTGGCATGACCTCCGGCGCGATCGTCGACACCGCCCGGCCGGGCACCTTCCAGGCGATCTACCTACTGGACGCGGTGACCTACCTACTGCCGGCGCTGATCCTGCTCACCCTGCCCGGCGTGGGTCACCGACTCGGCAGCCGTCGCGGCGTCGACGAACCATCACCCGGCGGCTACCTGACCGTGCTCCGCGACCGCCCGTTCCGACGGCTGGTGATCTTCGGATTGGTCCTCACCACCTGCGGCTACGCGCAGGTCGAGGTGGGCTTCGCCGCGTACGCGGTGCGAGTGGTCGAGGTGAACCCCCGGGTCGTGGCCTGGGCGCTCGCGGCCAACACCCTGATGATCGTGCTCGCGCAACTGCTGGTGATCCGCCGGATCGAGGGGCGCAGCCGCACCCGGGCGCTCGCCGTGGTGGGGGCGGTGTTCGCCGCCGCCTGGCTGGTCCTCGGCGCGGCCGGCCTGGTCACCCGCGAAAGTGCCCTGCTCGCCGCCGTGTGCGTGGTGGCCTGCTCGGCGATCTTCGGCTTCGGCGAGACGATGCTGTCGCCGGTGATGCCCGCGCTGACCAACGCGCTGGCCACGGACGAGCTACGCGGTCGGTACAACGCGATGAGCTCGATGATCTTCGGAATCAGCGGCGTGATCGGCCCGGTGACAGCCGGCCCACTCATCGGCGCCGCCGACGGCAGAGTCTGGGTGGCGACGGTGGTCGGCGGTTGCCTGGTCGCCTCGCTGGTCGCGCTCTCCCTGCGCCGGCTCCTCAGCGCCGAACAGGACGGCCTCGCGACCACCGCCCCGGCATCCCCCGCCCCCGCCCCCACCCCAGTCTGACCTCGAACACCCCCGCGTCTCGGCGCCCCGGCGCCCCGGCGGGCGCGGTGCGGGCGCGGGCACGAGCACCGCACGAGCACGGGCACGGGCACCGCACGAGCACGGGCACCGCACGAGCACGGGCACCGCACGAACGCGGGCACCGCACGAACGCGGGCACCGCAGACAACGTCGAGAACGGGTCGGGCCCCGGAGCGGGTGCTCCGGGGCCCGATGATCGCGGGGTCGGCCGTCAGGCGGCGGGAACCTCGGCGGTGGTGCGGATGCGGTCCAGCGTCGGTGCGGCGACCGGCGACTGGGCGGTCAGGTACGCCACGAACGCGTCCAGGTCGATCTGGCCGGTGACCTGGTTGGTCCCGCCGGTGAGGGCGCTGAAGCCGTCGCCTCCGCCGGCCAGGAAGTTGTTCACCGTCACCCGGTAGGTGGCGGCGGTGTCGACGGCGGTCCCGCCGAGGGTGAGGCTGCCCCGGACCACACGGGTGCCGGCGCACGGGTCGGCCACCGTGCCGGTGGTGCCGTTCGGGTCGACCACATAGCCCACGGTCGACGACGGGTACAGCGTGCGGTTGGTGACGAACTGCTGTTCCAGGACGCAGTAGAGCTGTGCGCCGGTCAGGTCCAGTGTCACCAGGTTGTTGGTGAACGGCTGCACCGTGAACGCCTCCTCGTAGGTGACCGGGCCGGCGTCGAGGTCGGCCCGGACCCCGCCGGGGTTCATGAAGGCGGCGACCGCGCCCTCTTCGTCGTCGGTGGCGGCGAGTTGGGCGTCGGCGATCAGGTTGCCCAGTGGGGATTCGCCCAGACTCGTACCGAAGAGGGTTTCCTGGCTCCGGGTGATCGCCTGGCTGGTCACGCCGACCTGGCGGCCGGCGACCGGGCCGAGCACCGTCTTGTAGTGGTTGATCAGTGCGGTCTGCTTCGGGTCCTTGGCCACGTCGCGGGTGACCACGACGTTGTTCGCGGCGGCGGAGACGACGTCACCGGACCGGCGGTCGATCTTGAGGTCGATGTCGGTGACCAGGCGACCGAACGAGCTGGCGCTGGTGACCAGCTTGCCGTTGATGTCGCAGTTGTACGCCTGGTGGGTGTGCCCGCTGACCACCACGTCGATCGACGGGTCCATCCGGTTGGCGATGTCCACGATGGGCCCGGTCATGCCGACGCAGTCGTTGATGCCACCGGTCGCCGCCTGGGTGCCGCCCTCGTGCAGCAGCACGACGATCGCCTGTACGCCCTTGCGGCGCAGCTCACGAGCGTACCGGTTGGCGGTGTCCGCCTCGTCGGCGAAGGTGAGGCCGGCGACGCCCTGCTGGCTCACGATCTGCGGGGTGCCCTCCAGGGTCATCCCGATGAAGCCGACCTTGACGCCCTGCACCCTGTGGATCGCGTACGGTGCCAGCAGCGGCTTGCCGGTGGCGGTCTTGAAGGCGTTCGCGGACAGGTACTTGAAGCCGGCGCCCCGGTAGGGGGTGCCGTCGGCGCAGCCGTCCACCGGGTGGCAGCCGCCGTTCTGGATCCGCAGCAGCTCGGCGGCGCCCTCGTCGAACTCGTGGTTGCCGACGCTGGCGTAGTCCAGCCCGGCCATGCTCAGCGCCTCGATTGTCGGCTCGTCGTGAAACGCGGCGGAGAGCAGCGGGGACGCGCCGATCAGGTCACCGGCGGCGACGGTGATGGTGTTCTTCTTCTTGGCGGCGGCGCGCAGCTCGGCCAGGTGGGTCGCCAGGTATTCGACGCCGCCCGCGGTCTGCCCGGCGATGGTGCCACTGGACCCGGTCGGCGGTTCGAGGTTGCCGTGGAAGTCGTTGAGGGCCAGCAGGGTGACGTCGACCGGCTTCGGTCGTGCGTCGGCCTGCTCAGGGCTGGTGGCGACCGCACCGAACGCGGCCACCGCGAGCGCGGTCAGGCCAACAGCGGCCCGTCGCATCCCGGTTATGTACATGGATCTCCTTGTGAGAATCGGTGCCCGCGGGGCCCGGCCGCTGGGTCGACCGGGCCGCCGCGCGACACCGTCGTAAGGGTCGCGGTTGGCGGCGGTTAGGGGATGGCCGCCTGCCCCGACAGCCTCTCATCCGGACGCCGCCGGGTCGACCCGGAGCTGCGGGTACGCCTGCGACAGGCGGTTACCGCGGTCTGGCAGACATCGTCGTACCCAGGGTCTAGAAAGGACGGGATGGTGAGCGCGGACGGAGGCAGCATCGTGAGCGAGACGACACCGACGGTGGAGCAGGTGCGATCGGCGGACGGCACGCCCATCGCGTTCGAACGGTCCGGCACCGGGCCCGCGATCGTCCTGGTCGGCGGCGCGTTCAGTGATCGTGGTGCGACTCGCGAGCTGGCCGCGGCGTTGGCACCGGATTTCACCGCTTTCGGCTATGACCGCCGAGGGCGGGGCTTCAGCGGCGACACCGCGCCCTACGAGATCGGTCGCGAGATCGACGACCTGGCGGCCCTGATCGCGGCGGCCGGTGGCTCCGCCGCCGTCTACGGGATCTCCTCCGGCGCGGTGCTGTCCGCCCTCGCCACCGCGCAGGGCCTTCCGGTGACCAGGTTGGCCCTGTTCGAGCCGCCGTTCCAGGTCGGTCCGCACGTGGGCGTCTGGAGGGATCTCACCGCGCGCCTCATCGAGCTGATCGCCGCCGACGACAGGGACGGCGCGGTGCAGCTCTTCCTCAGCGACTCGGTGGGGCTGCCGGCGGAGGAGATCACCAGGATGCGGTCGCAACAGATGTGGGGCGGGCTTACCGCAATCGCGCACACCCTGGTGTACGACTCGATCGTCACCGCCGGGGGGCGACTGCCGGCCGACCGGCTGGCGGCCATCACCGTGCCGACGCTCACCGTGCACAGCACCGGCAGTCCACAGTGGCTGCGGGACGCGAGTGGGGCCGCGGCCGAGGCGGTTCCGGGCGGCCGGTCCATCAGCCTCGACGGTGGCTACCACGACGTGCCGCCGGCAACGCTGGCTCCCGCGCTGCGCGAGTTCCTGCTCGGTTGACGGCCACCGACCCAACGGGCCAACCGGCGGCCAACGGGTCAGCCCGCGGCCAACGGGCCAACCGGCGGCCAACGGGTCAGCCCGCGGCCAACGGGCCAACCGGCGGCCAACGGGTCAGCCCGCGGCCAACGGGTCAGCCGGCGGCCAACGGGTCAGCCGGCGGCCAACGCCTCGGTGACCAGGGCGGCGACGGCGTCGGGCGGCCAAGCATCGGCCACACCGGGTCGGGCGGCCAGATAGCTGGTGATCCGCTCGGCTGGCCAGCCGTGTGCCTCACGCAGACCGCGGGCGATCATGCCGAGGTAGCTGGGCGCGGGTGGCCGGCACCGCACGGCCGACGCCCCCTCGGGCGCGGTGAAGGTGAGCAGGGGGACGCCGCCGTGGCTGCCGGGGCAGACCAACGTCTCGTACCGCCCGGGGCCGAGTGTCGCCCGCCCGCTGGCGACGGCCGCCTCGATCGCGGCGTCGGTCGCGGGGATCAGGTCCGGGACCAGGTCGGCGGCACCCGCCGGGCGGTACATCTCCTGGGCGGCGATGTCGGCGAACTGCTCCCTGGTGACCAGGTAGGCGCGGGCCGCGGCCTGGCCTGGCAGGTGCGGATCGTAGAAGGCCATGCCTCCGGTCCAGGCGCGGGACTCGCCGGCGAAGTAGATCCCGCCGGGCAGCGACACCGGGACCGACCGGCTCGGTGGGCGCCGGTCGCGGCAGCCCGGGTACGTCCGCCTCCCACCGGGCGGGCAGCCGCCACCGATGTACCACGCCAGGCGGGCGGCGTGCATGTTCGAGCCGTACGCGACGTACCAGAGCACCACGACGGCGTCCTCAGGACGTGCAGGTCTGACCGGCCGAGTGGCTCACCTGCACGGTGTGTGTCACGCAGCCACCCGCCTCGACCAGGTGCAGCAGGAAGGCGGTTGGCTCCTCGACCCAACCGATCTGGTCGTCGGCGCTCATGGTGAGCGTGGCCTGCCTCCACGTGCTGGGTGCCACGGTGAGCACCGTGCCCGCGTACCCGGTGGTGACCGGGCGGTGCAGGTGGCCGGCGGCTACCCGGACGACGTGCGGGTGTCGCCTGATCACCTCGGCGAGCGCGTCACCGTCGGCGAGGCGGATGGTGTCGGCCACGGGGATGCCGACCGCGACGGGCGGGTGGTGCAGACAGAGCACGGCGGGCACCTCGGGTCGCCCGGCCAGCACCCCGTCGAGCCAGCCGAGCTGTTCCTCGCCGAGTTGGCCGCCGTCGCTGCCGGCGACGAGCGAGTCGAGCACCACGACAGTCGCCGCCTCGTGGTCGACGTGGTAATAGGCGGAGAAGCCGCCACCGAGCCACGGTGTGCCCCCGAAGGCGTCGAGCAGTGCCTCACGGTCGTCGTGGTTGCCGGGGGCCAGGTAGACCGGCAGCGGGAACCGGCCGATCAGCTCGCGCAGCGCCTCGTACTCGTCCGGCCGGCCGTGATCGACCAGGTCACCGGTGATCACCACGCAGTCGGGGCGGGGCCGCAACGCCAGCACCCGGCCGAGCGCACGGTGCAGCCCGGCGGCCGGCGCGGCGGCGAGCAGACCGGTGGTCAAATGGGGATCACTGAGCTGAGCGATGAGCATGGGCGGCTCGCCTCCTCGGTGTCGAGGGCTTCACGCTATCGCCGGGGCGCGCAGTTGCGGGGGTGACCAGATCGGCCCTGGCACCGTTTCAGTAGCCGGCGAGCTGCGGGGCCAGCGCGATCGTGACGAAGCGGATCGCCCGGCCCAGCAAGCACGTCAGGGCGAAGGCGGCCGGGCGCATGGGTGTGCGTCCCAGGTAGACGCTGGCGGCCAGCAGCGGTGGAAGGCCGGTGACGGCGCTGACCAGGAGCATGCCGTTGGACTGGCGGGGGCGTTCCAGCACCTCGACGAGTCGCGCTCCGGCCGCCTTCGGACGCGCCAACATAGTGCCCAGTCGGCCCCGTTGCCGCGGCGCGGTGGTCGGACGTCCGCTGAGCCGCTGTCGCAGCCACGTCGAACGGATCGCGCCGCGCGCACCGAGGAAGATCAGGACCTTGCCGACGGTCTGACCGGCAGCGGCGGCCACGCCGAGCGCCACGGGCGGCGTGCTTGTCGTCGTCACGGCCGCGATCAGGTACGGCTCGGCCGGGGTGAACGGCAGGAAGGCCGACAGCAGCCCGACGGCCGCAGCCACCAGGACGGCGATCATGGCCGGGTGGGTGGAAGGCCCGCCGGGAGCCTGGCGGCGCAGATCAACGAGACGACCTTCACCGCGGCGACCGCGAGGGCGAACGTGACGGCCACGGCCGTCGGCGCGAAGATCGCCAGCAGCACCACCGCGGCGGTGTTCAGCGCCTTCGCCGGGGGAGACCAGTTCCACAGGTAGATGCGGTGGTCGACGCTGGCGAAGTAGTTCGGGCTGAGCAGTGGCCACCGCAGGAACATCAGGCTCAGCAACTGGTCGATGACCATGAACTGGACCAGGAACACCGCGATCGGCAGGGCCGTGGCCGGCCGCAGCACGATCAGCGCGGCGGCACAGGCCGACGTGCAGGCACGGTCCGCGACGATGTCGAAGACCGCTCCGGTACGCGTCTCCTGGCCCAGCGCCCGCGCGGCGACACCGTCGAGGATGTCGCCGATCCAGTAGACCAGGTAGGCGGCGATCAGCAGGTGCGCGCTGCGGTGACTCAGCGACGCCACGGCGAGCCCGACGGCACCGGCCGTGCGTACGGCGGTGATGGCGTTGGGGACGTTGAGCAGCGTGACCGGCGGGCTGAGGCTGAGGGTGGTCATTCGGCGTCCTTGAGGATGCGTTGCATGTCCGCGGTGCGCCGGTTCAGGTCGGTCAACTGCGCGCTCACGTCGGCGAGCAGGCGCTGCGTCTCGGCGGCCTGCTCGGCGTACTGCCGCTGGAGCTCGCCCGCCAGCGCGGTTCGTGTGCGGACGCCCGCATACCAGACACCCGAGATGATCAGGGCGGCGACGACGACGAGGAAGACCGAGGCGGTGACGTCCATCTAACTGTGTCCATTCGGTACGGCATCGCCGTCTCCGGCGGTGCTCAGGGTCGTGGCGGCGGCCGCCACCACGTCGGGCGTGAGGTGCAACGAGAACGGCGTCGTCTCGTAGTACTTGAGTGCCTTGCCGTCTTCGGACAACTCCAGGTGCGCGGTGACCAGCCCGGCCTTCTCCAGCTTCTTCAGGTGCACCTGCAGCAGTGCGCGGCTGATGCCCAGATCGCGGGCGAGCTGTGAGACGTAGACACGTCCGCCGGTCAGTGCGGCGAGCACCCGCAGTCGGTGCGGGCTGGCCAGCGCGGCGAGGACCTCGACCAGCCGATCACCGCTCAGCTCACCCATAGCTCACCTTGGCTCATGCCAACTATTATTGGCAGGCGCAAGCGGAATCGTCAACTGCCACGCCCGATGACACCGCCCACAGGCTGTGTCCACAGCCTGTGGATAGCACGTGTGTACGAAGCCCGGCCGTCCCCGCCGCCGTGAGTACGCTTGATCGCGCGGCTCGGCGCCGGCCGGGCCCCTCCCCTACCTGGAACGACGTGCGAGTGGATCATCAGCGAGTCATCCGTGACGTCACCGTCCACCTCCCGATGGCGTCGAGCGTTGCGGAAGCCTGTCGGTGGACGGTCACCGCGCTGTCCCGTCACACCCCCGCGACCATCTCCGTGCTGCTCGCGGTCCACGACCGCCTGCGCTGCGTCGCGGCGACCGGGGCGTGGCAGGTCTTCGCGACCGTGCCGGCACGAAGCGGCATCGTCGGGCGGGTGTACGCCACCGGCAGCCCCGCCGTCGTTGCGGACGTGACAGTCGACCCGGACTACCTTCCGGTACGCCCGGACGTGACCGCCGAGCTGTGCGTACCGGTGCTGGACCCGGCGGGCCGGGCGATCGGCGTGCTCGACCTGCAGTGGAGTGAGCCAGCCGACCTGGAGCTGTGGCGCGAGACGACGCAGCGGCTGGCCGACCGGCTCGGCGCGCGGATCGCCGCACTCGGCGGCCCACCCGAGGAGAGCCGCAGCGAGAAGCTGCTCCGGCACACCGCCGCACTCGCCACCGCGCTCACCGAGGCCGAGCTGATGGGCGCGGCGGCCCGCGCCGCCCGGGAGGTCTCCACCCTCTCCACCGCGGTGTTCCTGCTCGCCGACCAGCTCAGCCCATCCCCGGTGACGCCGAACGACCTGGAGACCCAGATCCGCGCCGAGCTGACCGAGGCCGGTCCGGCCGCCCTGGACCGGATGGTCGACCGGGCACACCGGTACGGCGCCGGATACACGCTGGGCGAGGCGGGGCATCCGCCGACCGAGGACTACCGGCCGCTGACCCGGGCGGGGGTGCAGACGCTTGTCGCCGTACCGGTCGGGCCGCCGGAGGCCGGCGGGGTGCTGCTGGTCGCCGACGAACGCGCCCTGCGCCCGGACCCGACCACGGTCAGCCTGATGGAACTGCTCGCCGGGCAGGCCTGGACCAACCTCGACCGGCTCCGCACGCTGGCCCGACTACGGGAGCAGGCCAGCTCCGACCCGCTGACCGGGTTGCGGCACACCGGCCCGTTCGGGCAGCGGATCGCGGCGGCGACGCCGGGGCGTACGGCGCTGCTGGCGATCGACGTGGACGGCTTCAAGATCGTCAACGACACGTACGGGCACCAGGCCGGCGACCGGGTGCTTGTCGGGTTGGCCCGCGCGCTGGAGGAGGCGCTCCGGCACGGCGACGAGCTGTACCGGATCGGCGGTGACGAGTTCGTCGCGGTGATCGAGGTGAGCCGCCCCGAGGAGGCGGTCCGGATCGCCGAACGGCTGACCGAGGCGGCCCGACGCATCGGCCGCACGATCAGCGTGGGCGTCGCACTACCCCACCCCGGCGAAACGCCCGACCGCACCCTGAAGAGAGCCGACCAGGCCCTGTACGCGGTAAAACGCCAAGGCCGAGACGGAGTCCTCCTCTCCGCAGCCTGACCCACCCCCACAACCCCCCGCCCCCGCCCCCCGCCGGCGTCGATCAAGGAGTTGTGGTGCCCCGCAAAAGGCTTAGAGCTGGATAATTCACCCACCACAACTCCATGATCGACCGCGATGGCGGGGCGCGGACCGCGATGGCGGGGCGCGGGGCGGGGTTAGGGGGTTCTTAGCTCTTTGGCTAGGAGCTCGGCTATTTGGGCTGTGTTGAGGGCTGCGCCCTTGCGGAGGTTGTCGCCGGTGACGAAGAAGTCGAGGGCGCGGGGGTCGTCCAGGGCGCGGCGGATCCGGCCGACCCAGGACGGGTCGGTGCCGACCGCGTCGATCGGCATCGGGAACTCCCCGGCGGCGGGATCGTCGACCAGGATCACCCCTGGCGCGTTGCGCAGTGCCTCGCGGGCGCCCTCGGCGTCGACCTCGGTGCCGAAGACGGCGTGCACGGCCACCGAGTGGGCGGTGACCACCGGCACCCGGACGCAGGTGGCGGACACCTTGAGGTCGGGCAGACCGAGGATCTTCCGCGACTCGTTGCGGATCTTCATCTCCTCCGACGACCAGCCGTCGTCGGCCGCCGAGCCGGCCCAGGGCACCACGTTGAGCGCCAGTGGAGCCGGGAACGGGCCGAGGTCATCGCCGACCGCCTGGCGGACGTCGCCGGTGCGCGATCCGAGCGCGCGGTCCCCGGCAACCTTGGTGAGCTGGTCGTGCAGGATGTCCACGCCGGCCTGGCCGGCACCGGAGACCGCCTGGTAGGAGGCGAGCACCAGCTCCCGCAGGCCGTACTCGCGGTGCAGGGGCGCCACCGCGACGATCATCGCGAGGGTGGTGCAGTTGGCGTTCGCGATGATGCCCCGGGGCCGCTCGCGGACCTGCTCGGGGTTGATCTCCGGAACGACGAGCGGGACGTCCCGGTCCATCCGGAACGCGCCGGAGTTGTCGACGGCGATCGCGCCGCGGCGGACAGCGATCGGCGCCCACTCGGCGGAGACCTCGTCGGGCACGTCGAACATCGCCACGTGGACCCCGTCGAACGCCTCCGGGGTCAGCGCCTGGACGACGATGTCCTCACCTCGGCAGCGCACCCGCTTTCCGACCGAGCGTTCGGAGGCGAGGAGCCGGATCTCACCCCAGACGTTGCGGCGCCCGGAGAGCAGCTCGCACATGACGGTGCCGACGGCACCTGTCGCTCCGACCACGGCGAGGGTGGGCAGCGCCGACATCGGCCGCTACCTACCTGTCCCCGCGTAGACCACGGCTTCGGTATCGCCGCCCAGCTCGAACGCGTCGTGGATGGCGCGGACGGCGGCGTCGAGGTCGGTGTCCCGGCAGACCACGGAGACCCGGATCTCGGAGGTAGAGATCATCTCGATGTTGACCCCAGCGGCACCGAGCGCGGCGAAGAAGCCGGCGGCCACACCGGGGTGCGAGCGCATGCCGGCGCCGATCAGGGAGACCTTGCCGACGTGGTCGTCGTAGAGCAGGCCCTTGAACTTGACCGGCTCCTGGATCTTGCTGAGCGCGGCCATCGCGGTCGGACCGTCGGCCTTGGGCAGGGTGAACGAGATGTCCGTCCGGCCGGTGCCCTCGGTGGAGACGTTCTGCACGATCATGTCGATGTTGATCTCGGCACCGGCGACGGTGTCGAAGATCCGCGCGGCGGCACCCGGCTCGTCGGGCACCCCGACGATCGTGATCTTGGCCTCGCTGCGGTCGTGTGCGACCCCGGTGATCAGTGCCTGCTCCACGGAAGGGTCCTCCATCGATCCGGTGACCATCGTGCCGGTGTTGGTCGAGTATGACGAACGAACGTGGATCGGCAACCCCGCCCGCCGGGCATACTCCACGCTACGCAGGTGCAGCACCTTCGCGCCGCACGCGGCCAGCTCCAGCGTCTCCTCGTAGGTGATCTGCCGGATGTGTCGGGCGTTGGGCACGATCCGTGGGTCGGCGGTGAAGATGCCGTCCACGTCGGTGTAGATCTCGCACACGTCGGCGTGCAGGGCCGCGGCGAGCGCCACGGCGGTGGTGTCCGAGCCGCCCCGGCCCAGCGTGGTGACGTCCTTGGTGTCCTGCGAGACACCCTGGAAGCCGGCAACGATGACCACCGACCCCTCGTCGAGCGCGCCCTTGAGCCGCCCGGGGGTGACGTCGATGATCCGGGCGCGGCCGTGCACCGAGGTGGTGATCACGCCGGCCTGCGAGCCGGTGAACGAGCGGGCTTCGTACCCCAGGTTGTGGATGGCCATGGCGAGCAACGCCATGGAGATCCGCTCGCCGGCGGTGAGCAGCATGTCCAGCTCGCGGCCCGGCGGCAGCGGGCTGACCTGGTTGGCCAGGTCCAGCAGCTCGTCGGTGGTGTCCCCCATCGCGGAGACCACCACCACCACGTCGTCGCCGGCCTTGCGGGCGTCGACGATGCGCTCGGCCACCCGCTTGATCCGCTCGGCGTTGGCGACGGAGGACCCGCCGTACTTCTGCACCACGAGTGCCACGACTGTGCACTCCCTCCCAGCGACCCTGAGCGTGCCGACGCCGCCGGAACCGGGGCCGGCGGCGCGTGTCAGACCCCTTGAGGGTATCCGGCGGGTAACGACCCCGGGTCAGGTGATCCCACCATCCGGCCCGCGCGGGGCCGGCCGGGCCGGTCCCACCAGCTCCGGCGGTACGCCGAAACGGCCACGTCCGACACGCCGACACGAACCGGTACGCGCAGGTCGCACCCGACCGCCCGCACCCACCAGAATGGGCCGGTGCCCGTCCTCACCCGCTCGGCCGGCCGCGTGCTCGGGCCGCTCGTGTTCGCCCTGCCCGCCCTGCTGCTCGCCTGCACCGACGCGCAGCCGCCGACCCCGCCGCCCGCCGATCCGGGGCCGGTCGCGGTGGACGCCGCGCGCGACGAGCTGGCCACGCTTGCCGCAGCCGCCCAGGATCGCCACCTGGTGGCGCAGTACGTGTACGCCGAGACGGGCAAGCCGGACCGCACCATCGCGTTCACCAGCGCGAACGACGGCAGTTGGCGGGTCGACGTGCCGGGCGGCGCGCTGGGTGGCACCGCCGACATCTCGATGGCCGCCACGAGCGACGGGCTGTTCCAGTGCGCCCTGCCCTCGGCCGGCCGACCGGAGCCGGCGAGCTGTGTACGCCTCGGTGAGCGCGACGACGCGATCCCGCGCCGGGCGGACCCCCGGATCCAGCACCTGCTCACCGACTGGCTGGACGTGCTCACCGACCGCCGCTCACCACTGGCGGTGGCGTCCGCCAACCCACCCGAGGGCCTCACCGGCACCTGCTACTCGGTGGACTCCACCTCGGCGTCGCTCAACGCCCCGCTGGACGTGGGCATCTACTGCTACGACCGGGACGGCACACCGACCGGTGTACGGACCGAGGCCGGGACGCTGAGACTTGCCGCACCGCCGGGTGCGGCACCGGCCACCGTGCAGTTGGCGGGGCCGGTGGTCGTCGACCGCGACCCGCTCGACATCGCGGCGCCCCCGAGCCCCGATCCGTCGGGCAGTCCTAGCGCGGGAACGCCCTGATCTTCATCCCGTTATGGGTGGTCTTGCCCACATTTGGCCGATGCGACCAAGGCGGCGAATCGCCCATCGGGAACACTTCACCCATGGCCGATCTCACGCCGCTGCTCGCCTTCCGCTGGAGCCCACGCGCCTTCGACCCGAGCGCCGAGTTGACCCCGGACGAGGCAGCCTCGCTGCTGGAGGCGGCACGCTGGGCGCCGTCGACCGACAACGAACAGCCCTGGCGGTTCGCCCTCGGCCACCGGGACGACGACACCTGGAAGCGGATCCTGATCAATCTTCCGGCCGGCGACCAGGGGTGGGCTCGACACGCCGCGACCCTGGTGGTCGGCGCGCACACCGGCGGCGACGCCGAACGGGCCGCGTACGACCTCGGTCAGGCGATGGCCCACCTGACCCTCCAGGCCACCGCGCTCGGCCTGCACGTGCGGCAACTGACCCGCTTCGACCAGATCGGCCTCGGCACCGAACTCGACCTGCCCGGGGGCGTGCGCCCGCTGGTGGTCGCCGCCGTCGGCCGCCTCGGCGACCCGTTCGCCCTGCCGGCCGATCTGCGCGCCAGGGAGACCGGCCTGCGGCACCGCCGCCCGGTCGCCGATCTGCTGCTGCGCTGACCGACAGCCGACTCAGCCGCCGCTGGCCCGCAGCAGGACCCGCGCGGCGTCGGTGTTGCGGTAGAGGACGTGTCGGCCCTGTCGGGACCTGGTGACCAGGCCCGCGGCGTGCAGGGCGGCCAGGTGCTGGGAGACGTTTCCGGCGGACATCGCGGCGAGGCGGGCGAGGTCGGTGGTGGTCGTCGCCGTGTCGAGCAGGTGCAGCAGCGCGGCCCGGCCGGGGCCGATCACCCGGGCCAGCGGGTCGCCGGGCGGTGGCCCGGCCGCCTCCCAGAGCGTCCCGACCGCCCTCACCGGGTACACGCCGGCCGGCAGCGAGTCTTCCAGCAGGTTCCACAGCACCCGCCGATCGGTGAACACGCCCGGATTTAGCGCCAACCCGCGACCACGGAGATCGAAGTCCCGTTCGAACGGGTCGTCGCTGACCACCCGGTCGCCGAGCCAGCGCAGGCTCGGGTGGAGCTGCTCGAACAGCCGGCCGGCGCCGCCCTCGGCGAGCTGCGCGGCCCGGTACGCCACGTCCGCGTCGAGCAACGCGCGCATCCGGGGCCAGTCCGGGGCGATCGCCTCGTCGTGCCAGACCCGCACCGCGTCGACGAGCTGGGGCAGCAACCCACCGGGGTCGGTGAGCAGCGCCCGCCCGAACGGGCCCAGCGGCCTACGCGGAGTGGTCGCCAGCAGGTCCTGGACCACCACGGCCGGCGGCGTCGCGGCGATCTGGTCGAGCTGCTCGGCCAGCTGCGCGTTCGGCCGGGCCGCCGGGGTGAGGAAGTCGGGCAACCACCGACGGGGCAGGGTCAGCTCCACGAGCGGTCGGACCCGGGTGGCCACCTCCGGGCGACGCAGCGTCGCCCGGGCCCGGTCGATCCAGGGCAGGTGCACCGCGTAGCGGACCGGGTCGGCAAGCGCCCACATGCTCATGACCGTCTCGTTGGCCGGCGACACGGCGAGCCGCACGCCTGCCACGTCGGCCAGGCAGAACCGCAACTCGGACACGCGCACCCCCGGGAGCAGGATTCGGTTCAGCCTAAAAGAATCGACCGACCTCGTGGGGGCCCGGTTCACTCAGCGGCCATGGGGACCAGAGACACCATCCGCACCGCCGTCCGAAACGTCGTACCGCCGGCCGGGCTGACCCGCGCCCTGGCCGTACAGGCGATGATCAGCGCCGTCGGTAGTGGCCTGTTCCACGCCGGCAGCGCCGTCTTCTTCACCCGGGCGCTCGGGCTCAGCGCCGCACAGGTCGGGCTGGGGCTGTCCATCGCGGCGGGGGTGTCGCTGCTGGGGACCGTGCCGCTGGGCGGTCTCACCGACCGGTACGGACCGCAGCGGGTCTGGATGGTCGGGATGGTGCTGGACGCGGCGCTGTTCGCGAGCTACCCGCTGGTGGGCGGCTTCGCCAGCTTCCTCGCCGTGGTGGTGGCGCTGGCCGCCGTGGACGCCGCGACCGGCGTGGCCCGCCAGGTCTACTCGATCAACGCGCTGCCCCCGGCCGAACGGGTGACGGCGATGGCCTACCAGCGTTCGTCACTGAACGTCGGATTCGGGCTGGGCGCGGTGATCAGTGGCCTGGTGCTGGCGGTGGACACCATCGAGGCGTACCGGGGAATGGTCTGGTTCATCTCGGCGGTCTTCCTGGTCACGGCGCTCTTCGTGCGGCGACTGCCCCGGCTGCCGCAGGTGACCCGGCCGACGGAGCCGATGAGTCGACTCGCCGTGCTGCGCGACCGCCCGTTCCTGGCGGTGACCCTGCTGTCCGGGCTGCTCACCGCGCACCAGACGCTCTACCTGACGGTGCTGCCGCTGTGGATCCTCAGCCACACCGACGCCCCGAAGACGGTCATCGCCGGGCTGGTGCTGCTCAACACGGTCCTGATCGTGCTGCTCCAGGTGCGTGTCAGCCGGAGCGCCGACACCGCGCCGGGCGCGGCGCGGGCCTCCCGCCGGGGCGCCCTGCTGATCGCCCTGTTCTGTCTGGTCCTGCCGATCTCCGGGGTCACCCGGGGCCCGCTCACCGTGGTGGTGCTGGTGGCCGCCGCGACGTTGCTGATCCTGGCCGAGTTGATCGAGTCGGCGGGCTCCTGGGGGCTCACCGCCACCCTGCCGCCGGCCGCCCAGCGCGGCGCGTACGTGGGGGCGTTCCGGCTCGGCAAGCAGTTGCAGTACCTGGTCGCCCCGGCCGCGCTGACCGCGCTCGGGGTGAGCACCGGCGGGTGGGGCTGGTTACCGACAGCAGCGATCTTCGTGCTGATCGGAGTGGCTGTGGTACCCGTGGTGGCCTGGGCCGAGCGGACGCCGCGGCTGGGTGCCGAGGCCCCGGAGCCGACCAGGATCCGAGTCCCATAGTCCGGACCAGCCTTTCCACCCTCCGTTCCATCACGTAGGGTGACTTGGTCATGTGGCGGGCGCTTCTCCTCCTTAGCCGCCGCGACGAGGCCTGACCGGCCGGCACCTCGTCGCGGAGTCGCATCGCGCCGTCCAGCACATCCGATTTTCCTCTCGGCACCGCCGCGCATCGTCGCCCGGCAGCGCGCCGACACCTTCCGATCTGCTGACGCCACATGTTCCAGGGAGCACTCTGAGATGGCTCAACCTGCCACCGACGCCGAGACCGATCCGATCGCCCGGCAACGCCCGAGCCGGATGCCGTACCACCGCTACCAGCCGTACCGGGAGCAGTTCCGGGTCGAGCTGCCGGACCGCACCTGGCCCACCCGCACCGTCGACGCCGCCCCCCGCTGGTGCGCGGTGGATCTGCGCGACGGCAACCAGGCCCTGATCGACCCGATGTCGCCCGAGCGCAAGCGCCGGATGTTCCAGCTGCTCGTCCAGATGGGCTACAAGGAGATCGAGGTTGGCTTCCCGTCGGCCAGCCAGACCGACTTCGACTTCGTCCGGCAGCTCATCGAGCAGGACATGATCCCGGACGACGTGACCATCCAGGTGCTCACGCAGTGCCGGGAGCACCTGATCGAGCGGACGTTCGAGTCGCTGCGCGGTGCGAAGCGGGCCATCGTGCACTTCTACAACTCGACGTCCACCCTCCAGCGGCGGGTGGTCTTCGGGCTGGACCGCGACGGCATCGCCGACATCGCCACGACCGGGGCGCGGCTCTGCCAGAAGTACGCCGAGATCCACACCCCGGACACCGAGATCTTCTACGAGTACTCGCCGGAGTCGTACACGGGCACCGAGCTGGAGTACGCGCTGGAGGTCTGCTCCCGGGTGATCGACGTGATCGACCCGACCCCCGACCGGCCGCTGATCATCAACCTGCCGGCCACCGTCGAGATGGCCACGCCGAACGTGTACGCCGACTCGATCGAGTGGATGCACCGGCACCTGCCGCGCCGGGACAGCGTGGTGCTGAGCCTGCACCCGCACAACGACCGGGGCACCGGGGTGGCCGCCGCCGAGCTGGGCCTGCTCGCCGGCGCGGACCGCATCGAGGGCTGCCTGTTCGGCAACGGCGAGCGCACCGGCAACGTGGACCTGGTGACGCTGGGGCTCAACCTGTTCTCCCAGGGCATCGACCCGATGATCGACTTCTCGAAGATCGACGAGATCCGGCGAGCTGTCGAATACTGCAACCAACTGCCGGTGCACGAGCGCCACCCGTACGCGGGCGACCTGGTCTACACCGCCTTCTCCGGCTCCCACCAGGACGCCATCAAGAAGGGCTTCGACGCCCTCGCCGCCGACGCCGAGGCCGCCGGGGTGCCGATGGACGAGCACACCTGGGCCGTGCCGTACCTGCCGATCGACCCGAAGGACCTGGGCCGCACCTACGAGGCGGTCATCCGGGTCAACTCGCAGTCCGGCAAGGGCGGCATCGCGTACATCATGAAGAGCGAGCACCAACTGGACCTGCCGCGCCGGCTCCAGATCGAGTTCTCCGGGGTGGTGCAGCACGTCACCGACCACGACGGCGGCGAGGTCGACCCGGGCGCCATGTGGGAGATCTTCGCGACGCACTACCTGCTCGACCACCAGCCCGACCCGGCGGTCCGGTTGAGCGGTTACACGATCGGCACCACCGACGGCAAGGTCGAGATCGACGCCCAGGTCGTCGTGGGCGCCGAGCGGCACTCGCTCGCCGCGGTCGGCAACGGCCCGATCGACGCGTACGTGAACGCGCTGCAGTCGGTCGGGGTGGGCGTGCGGGTGCTCGACTACCACGAGCACGCGCTGTCCTCCGGTGGGGACGCGCAGGCCGCCGCGTACGTGGAGTGCGAGGTCGACGGTCGGACGGTCTGGGGTGTCGGCACCGACGCCAACATCGTCACCGCCTCGATCAAGGCGGTCACCAGCGCCGTCAACCGCGCCCGCGGCTGACCACCCCGCGCCGCGTCCCCGAGGTGGTTTCCTACCTCGGGGGCGTGGCGGCGGGCAGCGAGTGGCAGGGCTGCGACGGTGGGGCCGCGCGGGGCGGCCGGTGCACGAGCACGAGGGCCAGCACCGCCCCGGCCAGCAACAACCCCGCGCACCAGACCATGGCACCCCGGAACGCGTCGGTCAGCTCGGCCTTCTGCGCGTAGCCGCTGCCGGACAGGCCGACGAGCAGCGGCAGCGCCGCCACCGCGAGCAGGCCGCCGGCCCGGGACGCGGCGTTGTTGAAGCCGCTTGCCACCCCGGAGAACCGGTCCTGCACGGCGGCCAGCACCGACGCGGTCAGCGGTGCCACCACCAGGGTCAGCCCGATGCCGAAGAGCAGCACCCCGGGCAGCACGTCGGCCCAGTACGACGCGCCCGGTCCCACCCGGCGCAGCAGCAACAGGCCGACCGCGGCGACCACCGGCCCGACGGTCAGCGGCAGCCGGGGGCCGATCCGCGCGGACAGCGCGCCCGCCCGGGCCGACCCGGCCAACAGCAGCAGGGTCATCGGCAGCAACGCGATCCCGGTCTGGAAGGCCGACCACTCGACCACGTTCTGCAGGTAGACGGCGAAGAAGAAGGTGAAACCGCCGAGCGCCGCGTAGACGACCACGGTGAAGATGTTCAGCACCGAGAAGAGCCGGCTGCCGAACAGCCCGGTGGGCAGCATCGCGGCGTCGCCGCGCCGCCGTTCCAGCAGCACGAAGGCCACCGCGGACAGCACCCCGACCAGCGCCGCGACCAGCACCGGGGCCGAGTCGAAGCCCCGCGCCGGGGCGTCGACCAGGGCGTACGTGACACCGGCGAGCGCGAGCGCGCCGAGCAGGGCTCCCCCGATGTCGAACCGCCGACGGGTCCGACCCGGCCCCGCCGTCCGGGAGGCGCTCTCGTCCCGGCTCTCCGGCACCCACCGCATCGTGGCCAGCACCACCAGCACGGCGATGGGCAGGTTGAGGAAGAAGATCCAGCGCCAGGACAGCGCGTCGATCAGCCAACCCCCGATGAACGGGCCCAGCGCGGTGGACACCCCGGACAGCCCGGCCCAGGCCCCGATCGCCCGGCCCCGGTCGTCCGGGTGGAAACTGGCCTGGAGCACCGACAGTGAGCCGGGTGTGAGCAGCGCGCCCCCGGCACCCTGGAGGAACCGGGCCGCGATCAGCCAACCGGTGCCCTGAGCCAGCCCGCACAGCACCGAGGCGGCGGTGAACCAGACCACCCCGATGAGGAAGACGCGTCGCCGACCGAAGCGGTCCCCGAGGGCGCCGCCGAGCAACACGAACGCCGCGAGCATCAGCAGGTAGCCATTGACGGTCCACTGCAGATCTGCCACGTTCGCGCCGAGGTCCTGCCCGAGCTTCGGCAGCGCCACGTTGACGACCGTACTGTCGAGGAAGACCATGCCGGAGGCGAGAACGGCGGCGAGCAGCGTCCCCCGGCCGGCGGAGGTGCCCATCCGGAGGGCGGACGCCGGTGCGGGTGCGCTCATGCAACCAATCTGCCTTGCATCATGTGGGAGACGCCACGAAACGCCGAAACCATCCCCGGGTACTGTGCGCAATCGCCGGGAGACCGCAAGCTGGAGAGGTGTCGTCTGTGCGTACCAGATCAGGACCGCGAGTGGCGGCGACCGCGCTCGCCGCGGCGCTGGCGCTCGGCGTGGCCGGTTGCGTCCCACCGGACGAGCCGGACGTCCCGCCGCCGAGCGACGGTGGCAACGCCGCGCAACAGCTCGGCCAGCTCACCGTCGCCACCGCCGGCTCGATGAAGGGCTACAGCCGGGACCACTTCCCGCACTGGCGGGACACGGGCAAGAACTGCGACGTGCGGGACAGCATCCTGCAGCGCGACGGCAAGGACGTGAAGCTCTCCGGCTGCAACGTGGTCGGTGGGCGCTGGGAGAGCGTGTACGACGGCCGCAGCGCCGCCGATCCCGCCGATGTGGACATCGACCACATGGTGCCGTTGGCCAACGCATGGCGCTCGGGTGCCGACGAGTGGGACGACCAGAAGCGCGGCGACTTCGCCAACGACACGACACGTCCGCAGCTCATCGCGGTTTCCGCGTCCTCCAATCGGGCAAAGGGTGACCAGGACCCGTCCCAGTGGAAGCCGGCGAACCGGGAGTACTGGTGTAAGTACGCCGAGAGCTGGGTGACGGTCAAGCACTACTGGCGGCTCACGGTGACCAGCGCCGAGAAGGCCGCCCTGACCGACATGTTGGAGGGCTGCTCAGTGGGAGGCGATTCGTGACCGCCGCCGAGGCGGGCGGCCCGGCGGCCGCCGGCATGACCGCGGACGGCACCGCCGAGACCCCCGCCGCCGTGCCGGGTGCCGGCATGGTCGCGGATTCCGGCGGCGCGGCCGGCCCGCAGAGCCGCACCAGCGACATCGTGACCGGCCCCGGCGGCGTGATGACCGATGAGGTCGGCGTCGTCACCGGCGACCTGACGCTGCGCACCGAGTACGCGGACGGCAAGGTCACCCTGCGGGTGCAGTACAAGGACGCGGATGAGTGGTATTTGGTGACCGGCACGTCTGTCGCGCTTGCCGATCCGGCGGGGCTGGACGCGGTGCACGGCGTCGCGGTGGGCCTGCTGCACCGCCCCGAGGGCTGAGCCACCCAAATCATCCACCCGTCCCAGGGGCCGTCCGTTTCCGGACGGCCCCTGGCGGCGTCACGGGGTGGGGATCAGCTCGCCCGGCGGGTCGACCGGGCCGGTGCCCTCGGTCGGGCGGACCAGTTCCACCTCGACCTCGTGCGGCCGGATCCGGCCGGCGGCGATGTCCTCGGCGAAGTGGCAGGCCACCCGGTGCCCACCGACCACGTCGCGCAGTTCCGGCCGCTCGTCGGCGCACCGGGTCGGCTGCGCCCACGGGCACCGGGTGTGGAACCGGCAGCCCGACGGCGGGTTGGTCGGCGACGGCAGGTCACCGGCGAGCAGGATCCGCTCCCGGCGGTCCTCCACCAGCGGGTCGGGCACCGGCACCGCGGACATCAGCGCCCGGGTGTACGGGTGCATCGGCTCGCGGTAGAGGTCGTCGCTGGACGCCTCCTCGACCAGCCCGCCGAGGTACATGACGCCCACCGTGTCGGCGATGTGCCGCACCACCGCCAGGTCGTGCGCGATGATCAGGTAGGTCAGGCCACGCTCGTTCTGCAGGTCCTCCAGCAGGTTGAGCACCTGGGCCTGGATCGACACGTCAAGCGCGGAGACCGGCTCGTCGGCGACGATCAGGTCCGGGTTGAGCACCAGTGCGCGGGCGATGCCGATCCGCTGGCGCTGGCCACCGGAGAACTCGTGCGGGTACTTGCTGAGGGCCGACGCGGGCAGGCCGACCGCCTCCAGCGTCTCGCGCAGCTTCCGGTTGGTCTCGACCTTGTCGCCGGCCAGCCCGTGCGCCTTGAGCCCCTCCACCAACAGCGACTCCACCGACTGTCGGGGGTCGAGGCTGGAGAGCGGATCCTGGAAGATCATCTGCATCCGGCGGCGGGCCTTCCGCATCGCCTCGCCCTTGAGCGCGCGGACGTCGGTGCCGTCGAAGACGATCTCGCCCTCGGTCGGCTCGACGAGCCGCAGCAGGCCGCGACCCAACGTCGACTTGCCGCAGCCCGACTCGCCGACCAGGCCGTACGTCTCGCCCTTGCGGATGCTCAGCGACACCCCGTCCACCGCGTAGACGTACCCGATGGTGCGGTCGAAGAGCAGGCCGCTCTTGATCGGGAAGTGGACCTTGACGTCGCGCAGCTCGATCAGGGGTTCGGTCTGTTCGGTCATCGGACCGCCACCTCCTCGGAGACGGGGTTGTTGCAGCGGAGGTGGCCGCCGGTTGCGGTGGGTTCGAGCGGCGGCGGCCCTTCCAGGCACGCGTCCACGACGTTGTCGCAGCGCGGCGCGAACGCGCACCCCTCGGCCCACGGGATGTTGTCGGCGACCGACCCGCGGATCGCGTGCAGTCGCTCACCGCGCGGTGAGTCCAGCCGGGGCACCGAGTTGAGCAGCCCGTGCGTGTACGGGTGCCGGGCGTGCCCGAACAGCTCGTGCCGTCGGTTGCGCTCGACCACCTTGCCGCCGTAGAGGACGTTGACGGTGTCGCAGAGCCCGGCCACCACGCCCAGATCGTGCGTGATCATGACCAGGGCGGTGCCGGTCTCGTCGACCAACTGCTTGAGCAGGGTGAGGATCTGCGCCTGGATGGTCACGTCGAGCGCGGTGGTCGGCTCGTCGGCGATCAGCAGCCGAGGCTTGCAGGCCAGCGCGATGGCGATCAGCGCACGCTGGCGCATGCCGCCGGAGATCTGGTGCGGGTACTCACTGAGCCGCCGCTGCGGGTCGGGGATGCCGACCGCGTCCAGCAGGTCCCGCGACTCGCGCAGCGCCTGCTTGCGGTCCCGGCCCTGGTGACGTTCCAACACCTCGGCCACCTGGACCCCGATCGGGATGACGGGGTTCAGCGAGGAGAGCGGGTCCTGGAAGATCATGCTGATCTCCCGGCCGCGTCGGTCACGCATGTCGTCGGGTCGCAGCTTCAGCAGGTCGGTGCCGTCGAAGAGCACCTCCCCGGTGACCCGGTTACCGCGTTTGGGCAGCAGGCCCATGATGGCCAGGCTGGTCACGCTCTTGCCGCAGCCGGACTCGCCGACCAGGCCGACCGTCTGCCCCGGCTCCACCGTGAAGCTGACCTTGTCCACGGCGGTGAAGGGCCGCTCGCCGCGCCGCTGGAACACGACGCTCAGGTCACGGACGTCGAGCAGGCTCATCGGGTCACTTCCTCTCGCCGACTCACGCCGGCCGTGCTGATTGCGCGCACCGTGGTCACCGCCGGTTCTTCGGGTCGATCGCCTCGCGCATCGCCTCACCCAGCAGGGTGAAACCGAGCGCCACCACGATGATCGCGAGCGCGGGGTAGTACGCCAGCTCCGGACGGACCTCGAAGTAGCGCTGGCCGTCCACACCGAGCATCAGGCCCCACTCGGCCCGGTTGATGTCCGGGTCGCCGAGGCCCAGGAAGGAGAGCGCCGCGGCGTCCAGGATGGCCACCGCGAAGGTCAGGGTGGCCTGCACGATCACGGCGGTCAGCGAGTTGGGCAGCATGTGCCGCAGCACGATGTTGCGCTCCTTGACGCCGAGCGCGCGGGCGGCGAGCACGTGGTCGCTCTCCCGCTGGGCGAGCATGGAGCCGCGCAGCAGCCGGGCGAAGATCGGCACGCTCACGATGGCCACCGCGAAGATGACGGTCCACTGGCTCGACCGGCTGGCCATCGCGACCAGGGTGATCGCGAGCAGCAGGCTGGGCAGGGCCAGCATCACGTCGGTGAGCCGCATCAGGACCACGTCGACCCAGCCGCCGAAGGCACCGGCGATCGCGCCGATCAGCACCCCGAGGGCGAGACCGATGAGGGTCGCCAGGACGCCCACGAAGAGCGTCTGCCGGGCGCCGTAGATCATGCGGGACAGGAAGTCCCGGCCGAGTGGATCGGAGCCGAACGGGAACCCGCTGCTGGCCCCGGGGATGGTGTCCACGGTGAGGCCCTTGGTCAGCTCGTCGAAGCGCTGCACCGGGTCGTGCGGTGCGATGAGCGGAGCGAAGAGCGCCACCAGGACGAACAGCCCCACGATCACGGCACCGACGACGGCGACCGGGTTGCGCCGCAGCCGGCGCAGGGCGTCGCGGACGAGGCTGATCCCGCCCCGGTCGGCGGCACTCGCCTGGGCCAGCTCGTCGAGCCGGGCCTTCTTGCGGTCGCCGAGCAGGCCGATGCTGCGCTCGCTCATGCCGGGACGGGGCTTGTCGTTCTCGGTGTGGGGCTTGTCGTTCCCGCTACGGGGGGCCGGCGTGCCGGCCTGGGTGGTCGGGTCACTCATCGCACACGCACCCTCGGGTCGATGAAGGCGTAGGAGAGGTCGACCAGCAGGTTGACCACCACGAAGACCAACGCGGCGAGCAGGATGATCGCCTGGAGCACCGGGTAGTCCCGGCCGCCGCTGATGGAGTCGGTGATCAACGTGCCGATGCCGCCCCAGTTGTAGACCTTCTCGGTGAGCACCGCGCCGGAGAGCAGCGCACCGGTCTGCAAACCGATGGTCGTGACCACGGGCAGCAGCGCGTTGCGCAGGATGTGCCGCCCACGGATGGTGCGGTGACGCAGGCCCTTCGCCTCGGCGGTCCGTACGTAGTCCTCGTTCAGGACGTCGAGCACGCTGGCCCGGGTGATCCGCACGATCACCGCCAGCGGGATGGTGGCGAGCGTGATCGCCGGCAGGATCAGGTGCCACAGGGCGTCCGCGCTCGCGTCGAACTCCCGGGTGAGCAGGCCGTCGAGCACGAAGAAACCGGTGACGTTCGTGTTGTCCAGACCCGTGGTGAGCCGCCCGGACGGCGGGAACCAGTGGATGTTCTGGGTGAAGACGTCCTTGAGCAGATAGCCCAGGAAGAAGATCGGGATGGAGATGCCGAGCAGGGTGCCGGCGATGGTGAGGTTGTCCGGCCAGCGTCCGCGCCAGCGGGCGGCCAGGTAGCCGAGCGGCACACCGAGGCCGATGGCGATGATCATCGCGGCGAGGCCCAGCTCGATGGTGGCCGGGAAGGCGCGGCTGATGACCTCGGTGACCGGGTCACCGGTCCGGATCGAGTTGCCGAAGTCGCCGGTGACCACCCGCTGCATGAACTTGCCGTACTGCACCAGGATCGGCTGGTCGTAGCCGAGCGCCTTGGTCAGCAGCACGCGGCTCTCGGGCGTGGCCCGCTCGCCGAGCAGTGCCTCGACCGGCCCTCCGGGCAGATTCCGCAGCCATACGAAGATCAGCGCCGACAGCGCTATGAGGGTCACCACCAGCTGCAACAGGCGGCGGACTATGACTCGCAACATCTCTCACACACCAGACTCTCAAAGATCGCGGATCGGCCCGGGCCGGGAGGAACCCCGGACCCGGGCCGATCACGCCTACGGCCTCAGCCGAGGGACGTCACTTGCTGATGCTGACCGTGTTGAATCGCTCGTCGGTCAACGGGCTGGCCACCAGGCCCTTGACGTCCTTGGTGACGACGATGGCCGGCGGGGCGTGCCAGAGCGGGACGGCCGGCAGCCACTTGGCGGCGATGTCCCGGTTGACCTGCTCCCAGGCCGCCTTCTTGCCCGCGTCGTCGACGGTGCCGTCAGCCTTGGTGATGGCGTCGAACATCTCGGTCATCGACTGGTCGCCGAACTCGGCCTTGCCCCGGCCGAAGAACGTGCCGACGAAGTTGCCCGGGTCGTTGTAGTCACCCGTCCAGCCGAGGATGTGCAGGTCGTGCTTGCCGAACTGCTGCACGTCGTCCTTGAAGCCACCGTTCCACGGGCGAGGCACACCGTTGACCTTGATGCCGACGGCCTGCAGATCGTTGGCGAGGACGGTGAAGATCTCCTGCGGGTTCGGCATGTACGGCCGGGTGACGTCCGGCGGGTAGTAGAAGTTGAGCGTCAGACCCTCGGCGCCAGCGTCCTTGAGGAGCTGCTTGGCCTTCTCCGGGTTGTAGTCGTACTTCTGCACGTCCGGGGCGTAGCCGAGCACGGTGTCCGGCAGGAACTCGTCGGCGACCTTCGCGCCACCCGGGCCCTTGGTCTGCACCAGCTGCTGGCGGTTGAGGGCGTAGGCGATCGCCTGGCGCACCCGCAGGTCCTTCAGCTTCGGGTTCTTCTGGTTGAGGCCGAGGTAGAGGATGTTGAACGCCGGGCGGTTGACGACCTGGAAGCCCTCACCCTCGAGCGCCTTGCGGTCGGCCGGGGCCGGGAAGTCGATGCCCTGCACGGTGCCGGCACGGAGCTCCTGCTTGCGGGTGCTCTCATCCTTGATGATCTTGATGATCATCTTGTCCACCTTGGCCTTGTCGCCAAAGTAGTCCGGGTTGCGGTTCAGGGTGATCTCGTTCTTGGCCTTGTCCCAGCCACCGAAGGTGAACGGGCCGGTGCCCACCGGGTTGGTGGTGGCGAAGGCGCTGTACTCGAACGAGTCGCCGTTCTGCTTCACCGTGTTGGCGTCGTACTTCTTCAACGCCTCCGGGCTCGCGATCGACAGCGAGGTCAGCGCGAAGGCCCCCGGGAAGGCGCCCTTGTACTGGTTCAGCGTGACGACCGCGGTGCCGTCGCCCTGCGCCTCACACTTGTTGTAGACCGGCTTGCCGGCGGACTCGCTCTCGTTCTTGGCGAAGCCCCCGAAGACGTCCATGTAGTAGATCATCTGGGACTGGGCGGCAGCGCCCTTCATGTTGTACCAGCGGTCGAAGTTGAAGCAGACCGCGGCGGCGTTGAACGGCGTACCGTCGTGGAACTTCACGCCCTGACGGAGCTTGAACGTCCAGACCTTGCCCTCCGGGTCGTGCTCCCAGCTCTCCGCCAGACCGCCCTGCAGCTCCGCGGTGCCCGGCTTGTGGCTCACCAGGGTGTCGAACATCTGCCGGACCGGCCGGAACGACTCACCGTCATCGTTGAAGATCGGATCGAAGTTCTTCGGGTCACCGGCACCCGCGAAGATGAAGGTGCCGCCAGTCTTGGCCTCGCCACTGTCGCCGTCGCGCTCGCTCTTCGCGCAGCCGGCCGCGCCGACCGCCAGAGCGGCAACGGCCGCGATGGCCACGGCCGTTTTAAGCCTTCTCGCCTGCATCTCTCACCTCTGTCATGCGCATGACCACGCCGAGCTGTGGCTCGGTCCGTGTGCGGGAGGCTATGACATGTCACACGCGAAGCGGAACGGGCGTTAGGCAATCGCTACCAAGCCGACACCTTGGGCCGGGGTCTGACAGTCGACGGCACGGCGAACACATGTGGCGACACATCGATCCGTGCCGGGCCGGACACCGAAACGGGGGCGGCACCGTCGGTGACGGCACCACCCCCACGGGTACGACTCAGACGGCCCGGCGCCCCTCGAAGGCCCGGCCGAGGGTGATCTCGTCGGCGTACTCCAGGTCGCCGCCGACCGGCAGCCCGCTGGCCAGCCGGGTCACCGAGATCCCCATCGGCTTCACCATCAGCGCCAGGTAGGTGGCGGTCGCCTCACCCTCGGTGTTCGGGTCGGTGGCCAGGATCAACTCCCGGACCCCGCCGCCGCCGAGCCGGATCAGCAACTCCCGGATGCGCAGATTGTCCGGACCGATCCCCTCCAGCGGATTGATCGCGCCGCCCAGCACGTGGTAGCGACCGCGGAACTCACCGGTCCGCTCGATGGCGACCACGTCCTTGGGCTCCTCCACCACACACAGCACCTCGTCGGTGCGCCGTGTGTCGCGGCAGATCCGGCACTGCTCGGACTCGGCCACGTTGTAACAGGTCGTGCAGAACCGCACCAGCTCCTTGACCTTGCGCAGCGCGCCGGCCAGCCGGTTGACGTCGGCCGGATCCGCCGACAGGACGTGGAACGCGATCCGCTGAGCGCTCTTCGGGCCCACGCCCGGCAGCCGGCCCAACTCGTCGATCAGGTCCTGGATGGCACCTTCGTACATCTGCCGGCTCAGAAACCGGGCAGGCCGAGGCCGCCCATGCCACCGGCGACCGGGCCCATCTTGCGCTCGGTCAGCTCCCGTGCGGCCTCGGCGGCGTTGTGCACGGCCGCGACGACCAGGTCCTCCAGCGTCTCCACGTCGTCCGGGTCGACGGCCTTCGGGTCGATCTTGATGGCCTTGAGCTCACCGGAGCCGGAGACGGTCGCGGTGACCAGCCCACCGCCGGCGGTGCCGGTCAGCTCGGCCTCGGCCAACTCGGCCTGGGCGGCGGCGATCTGCTGCTGCATCTTCTGCGCCTGCTTCAGCATCTGCTGCATGTTCGGCTGTCCACCTGGGCGCACGGATGGCTCCTTCTCGCACTCGTCTGCTCGGCCGCCGCCCAGCCTATCCGCTGGGACCGACCACACCCCGCCCGGTGCGCGCCCCACGCCGAGCCCTCCGGGTACGGCTATCACTACCCCGAACCGGCCGGCTGCGCGTAGTGCGCCGAGACCCGCCGCACTGGTGTGCTCGACGGCATGAACCTCAACCGCACCGGCCGGGTCGGCGCGCTGTGCTGGGCCGCGGCCGCACCGATCTTCCTCGTCGCCAACCTGATCACCGGCCTGCGCTGGCGCGAGCCGACCTACAGCTGGGCCATCCACAACATCAGCGATCTCGGCAACGCCCACTGCGGCATCTGGGACACCACCAGACCCCGCTACGTCTGCTCGCCCTGGCACCCCCTGATGAACGCCGCGACGCTGGTCACCGCCGTCCTGCTCGCCGCTGGGCTCCTGCTGACCTGGCGGCTCCTCGGTCGCGGCGTCGTCGTACGCTGCGCGCAGGCGCTCCTGCTGCTGGCCACCGGCGGGTACGCCCTGGCGGCCCGCTATCCGGCCGACGTCGACGAGAACCTGCACGTCCTCGGCGCATTCCTGATCATGGGCCTGGGCAACGTGGGCCTCCTCGTCGCCGGCTTCGCACCACGCACCACCACGCTCGGCCGGTGGCGAGGTCTCACCGTCACCGCCGGGGTCGTCGCGCTGATCGGAACTGTGCTGTTCTTCAGCCAGCAGGCCGTCGGAATCGGCGTAGGCGGCATGGAACGCGTCGCCGTACTCCCCTTCCCCCTCTGGGCCTGCGCCCTAGGCGTCCTACAAGCCGAAACCCCCGCCCAGCCCCCATCCGCCGCCCCCGTCGATCAAGGAGTTGTGGTGCCTGAATAGGCCAGCAATGGCTGATTTGTCACCCACCACAACTCCATGATCGACGAGAGCGGGGGCGGGGCGGGGGCCGGGCTTAGCGGGCGTCTACTTCGTTGATCTTTTCGGCGCCGAAGGTTTCCCGGAGCAGCCGTACCGCCTGCTCCTCGCTGGACTCCCGAGCGGTCTTCTCGTCGATGACCTCGTCCAACGGCTCGTCGCCCGGGTCGAACCCCTCGTAGACCGGGGCAGCCGGCGCCGCGCCACCCGGCCGACCACCGCGCACCGGGCCGTCGAAGTCCGGGTCGTAGGGCGGTTCGCCCGCCCACTCGGCGTCCGCGACGGGCCGGGCCACCGCTCCGGTACGCGCACCGCGCCCCGCCGCCGCCGCGCGAGCCGCGGCGATGGCGCTGCTCACCGGTGCACCACCGGCTGTCGCCGGCTGCCGGGCCGCCGGTGTCGGGTTACCCCGCCCACCCGGGTTGCCGCCGCTCGCCGAGCCGGGGCGACCTGAACCGCCCGCTCCGCCACCGCCCGGTCCGCCACCGCTGGTGCTACCGCCGTTGGTGCTCCCGCCGTTCGGCCCGCCCCCGTTCGGGAAGCCGCCGTTCGGAGCGCCGCCGTTCGGAGCGCCGCCGTTCGGGACGCCGCCGCCGTTCGGGTGGGTCGGGGTGGGTGCCGAGCCGGGGCCGCCCGATGCGGCGGCAGAGCCTGGGTCATTCCCGGCCGACGCGCCGCCCGGACGGGCAGCCTCCGGCCAGTCCTCGTCATCTGTCGCCTCGGCGGCGGGAGCGCCACCTCCGGGGAGGGCCGCCTCCGGCCAGTCGTCCTCGTCGTCCGCCGACGCGACCGGCTGCGCCGCGCCCTGCCGACCCGAAGCGCGACCATCCGCCGACGCGGCAGGCTGCGTTACGCCCTGCCGACCCGAACCGGGACCACCTGCCGACGCGGCAGGCTGCGTTACGCCCTGCCGACCCGAACCGTAACCATCTGCCGACCCGGCAGGCTGCGTTACGCCCTGCCGATCCGAACCGTAACCATCTGCCGACGCGGCAGGCTGCGCTACGCCCTGCCGACCCGAGCCGGGACCACCTGCCGACGCGGCAGGCTGCGCCGCGCCCTGCCGACCCGAACCGGGACCGCCGAAGCCTTCGCCGCTCTCATCGGCGCGCGCACCCGGGCCGCCAGGCACGCCACCATGGGCACCCGGACCGGCAGCGCCGCTCGGGTTCGCCGCGGCGGGCGGCCCACCCGGCAGACCAGCCGCGCCAGCCGGACTCGCCGCGGCGGACGATCCACCCGGCAGACCAGCCGCGCCGCTCGGATTCGGTGCGGCGGGCGGTGCGCTCGTCGGGCCGGCGGCGGCGTTCTCGTGCGGGGCGGCAGTCGGAGTCGACGCGGGGGTGGCGGGTCGGGCCGGTGCGGCGGATTGCGAACGCTGCGAACCGGACAGCGACACGCCACCGCGCTCACCGGCGACCTCGCAGCGGATCTGCCAGCGCCCGCCCAACTCCTCGTAGAGCGCGTCGGTGAGCACCGCCGCGTGATCGGCCATCATCTTGGCCAGCACCGTGGACTTCACCGTCAGCACCAGCATGTCGCCGTCGAGTTCGCGGACCACGGCGTCGCGCATCAGGGCGGCGATCCGCTTGTTGGTCCGGTTGACCTTGCCGACCACGTCGGGCCAGACGCGGCGGACCGCGACGGCGTCCAGTGCGGCGGGCGGCGCACCAGGCCGGGGCGGCTGCGGCGTGGCCGGGTCGGGGAGCACCGCCGATGGCGGTACCACGCGACGGGGGGCCGGGCCGGCGGGCGAGACGGGTGCGGACCCGGCGACGGCCGACGCGCCGGGTGAGGCCGGGATCGGCGAGTCGGCAGCCGAGACGTGCGAGGCCGGCACACCCGAGGCCGAAGCGTGCGAGGCCTGAGCGTCCCAGGCCCGAGCGGGCGAGACCGGGGCGCCAGAGGCCGGCACACCAGAGGTCGGTGCACCCGAGGCCGGGGCACCCGAGGCCGGGGCACCCGAGTTCGGAGCCGGTGCGCCCGGGAGCTGACCGGGCGAGGCAGGCGCTCCGGAGACCGCGGGAGCACCCGAGCCCGCGGCGCTCTGGGCGGGGGACGTTGCCGGGTCGACCGCCCACGGCGGGGCGGAGGTCGGGGCGTTGCCGGGTGCGGGGCTTGCGGCAGCCGGGACCGGGGTGCCCGGCTGTGGGCGTACCCCTTGGTGGTTGGTTGGCGCGAAGCCGGCGGCGGCCGACGGCGCGTCGGTGCCGACCAGGGTGAGCCGGCGTTCCATCCGTTCGAGGCGTTGGAGGAGGGCGTTGGTGGAGTCGTCCACGCCGGGCAGCAGCATCCGGGCGCAGATCAGCTCCAGCAGCAGGCGGGGTGCGGTGGTGCCGCGCATCTCCACCAGGCCGTCGTGCACGATGTCGGCGCAGCGGGAGAGCGTGGCCGGGCCGAGTTGCGAAGCCTGGGCGGCCATCCGCTCGATCTGGTCGGCGGGGCCGTCGATGAGGCCCTTCGCGGCGGCGTCCGGCACCTGCTGGATGACGATGAGGTCGCGGAGCCGTTCGAGCAGGTCGGAGGCGAACCGGCGCGGGTCGTGCCCGGCCTCGGCGACCCGGTCGACGGTGGCGTAGGCGGCGGCGCCGTCACCGGCGGCCAGCGCGTCGCACATCTCGTCGATCAACGCGGCGTCGGTGACCCCGAGCAGCGCGGCGGCCCGCGCGTAGCTGACACCCTCCGGGCCGGCGCCGGCCATGAGCTGGTCGAGCACCGAGAGGCTGTCCCGGGCGCTGCCGCCACCGGCACGGACCACCAGCGGGAAGACCGCCGGCTCGACGGCGACGCCCTCGGCCTGGGTGAGTTGCTCCAGGTACGGGCGGAGGACCTTCGGCGGAATCAGCCGGAACGGGTAGTGGTGGGTGCGCGACCGGATGGTGCCGAGGACCTTCTCCGGTTCGGTGGTGGCGAAGATGAACTTGACGTACTCCGGAGGCTCCTCGACCAGCTTGAGCAGGGCGTTGAAGCCCTGGGTCGAGACCATGTGCGCCTCGTCGATGACGTAGATCTTGAAGCGGCTGCTGGCCGGCGCGAAGAACGCGCGCTCGCGCAGCTCGCGGGCGTCGTCGACACCGCCGTGGCTGGCCGCGTCGATCTCGATCACGTCGATGGAGCCGGCACCGTCGGTGGCCAGCGAGCGACAGGACGCACACTTGCCGCACGGTTCGGGGGTGGGGCCCTGCTCACAGTTGAGCGAGCGGGCCAGGATCCGCGCGCTGGAGGTCTTGCCGCAGCCGCGCGGGCCGGAGAAGAGGTAGGCGTGGTTGAGCCGCCCGCTGCGCAGCGCCTGCGACAGCGGCTCGGTCACGTGCTCCTGACCGATGACCTCAGCGAAGGTACGCGGCCGGTACTTGCGGTAGAGCGCCAGCGTCACTCGTCCCGCCTCCTCTCGACCGAGCCATTCTGCGCCGGTCAGGCTCGGGTGACCACCCACCACCCCGGGGCGTCTGGGCCTGCGGGCTCGACTTCCTGGCCGCCGGCCTCGACTTCCTGGCCGCCGGCCTCGACTTCCTGGCCGCCGGGCTTGATCGACTCGGCTTCCTGGAAACCGCGGTGTCCGCGTGGCCGGGACACCGCGACATCATGAATGTCGAGTGGATCAACCGGCCCACAGACAAAAAGGCCTCCCGTGCACCCGGCAGAGCTCGCTTATCCTTGCTGCCTTCCGGCCCTGGGGAGGTTCACGAGATACCGCCGCACGGGAGGTGCCGCCAAGCCTACCCGACCGCCGGTCGATCTTCAGGGGGTGGTGGGGTGGCCCGGCCGGCGGGGGCCTGTATCCTGGCTCGCGGAGGATTCGCCTAGAGGCCTAGGGCGCACGCTTGGAAAGCGTGTTGGGTTTACACCCTCACGAGTTCGAATCTCGTATCCTCCGCTCGCCTGAGCTGCACGAACGTCAGGGCCGGCCCCAACGGGGACCGGCCCTGAGTCGTCTCCACGTCGGCGTCAGCCCACCACCCGGACACTCTCCGCGCCCCGCGCCGAGAGCCACGCCTCCAGCTCGCCGCCACCGAGGGACCGGGTCGCACCCTCGTCGACGAAGACCGGGCCGACGACGGCCCCCTTCGCACCGTCGAGCTGACAGCCGAACATCCGCGCGCCGCTCAGCACCGTCGGCATGCTCGTGCCGCCCAACGTGCTCCAGCGCAGGCTGGCGAATTCGAGGTTGGCGCCGCGCAGATCGGTTCTGTAAAGCTTGGCGGAATTGAGGATCGCGTGCCCAAGATCGGCACTGCCCAGAACAGCGTCGTCGAGCTGCACCGCGAACAACCGAGCCGAACGGAACCGCGCCCCGCCCGCCGCGCAGCCGACCATGTCCGCCTTGGCCAGGTCGGCGAAGGAGAAGTCCGCACCCCGCAACTCGGCGTTGGTCAGGTTGGCGGCACCGAGGTTGGCCTCCACGAATCGCACGCTGACCAGGCGCGAACCGGCGATACAGGCGCCGGCGAGGTCGAGACGGCTGAGGTCCGCGCCGCGAAAATCAAGAGCATCACCCGACAGGTACGCCCCGGCGGAAGAGTCGGCGAGCCACTCCGCAAGCGCCTGCCGAGCGTCGGGGCTGTCCGGCCAACACAGGACGTCGCCGCTGGTCCGCTTGTATGTGCTCATCTGTCGAACACCACCCTGCCGCCCCACTCCGGTCGATCATCGACCCGCGCCCGGATACCGGCCAACGCACTCGGCGATCTGCCCGCGCTGCTCGGCGTCGACCCCGAACCCGCCGTTCAGCGGGTCACCACCGGCCGTGCTGCTCGCCCGGATCGTCCACCGCGGGGTTGGCGTCGCGTAGCTGCTGCCCGACGCGTTCGGCGATGGCCCGAGCCGCGGGCGAATCGGTCCCCAGGGTGTCGCCGATGATCTCCTGAGCGCGGTCGGCCAGTTGCCGCTTGGCCACACCGATCGTGTTCATGATCGTCCGGGCGACGACATCGGGCGCGACCCGTTGGACCCGCTGGCCGAGCTGTAGATCGACGAGCGCCCCCGCCGAGTCGACGGTGACCTCCACCAGCCCGTTGCCGTCGGCGACCGTCACCCGTAGCTCCTGGATCCGGTCACTCATCGCGTCGGTGGCGCTCGCCAACTGGTCCAGGCGCCCCTTCCACTCCGCCAGCCGATCCATGGCGCCGTCCGGGTCCAGGAGCCCTCCCGCGTGTGGAACCTCGGCAGTCATGTGTCCCCTCGGTCGCTCAAAGTGATCATGGTGAGCGGAGGGAGATTAACATGAACCGGCGTTTATCTGAGGCGTCACAACCCGCTTCCGTGGTCTCATCGACGTCGTGACCGAGGCGACGTGGCAGTGGGACGAGACCTTGTACGCGGGCAGCGCCCGCCACTACAGCGTCGGACGGCTGCCCTACCCACCCGGTCTCGCCGAGGCCATCCGCAGCGCGCTCGACCTCGACGGCACCGGCCGGCTCCTCGACGTGGGCTGCGGGCCCGGATCGTTGACGCTGCTGCTCGCCCCCCTGTTCGAGACGGCGGTGGGCGTCGACGCCGACCAGGACATGCTCGCAGAGGGCCGACGCCGGGCCGACGGCCTCGGGGTGACGAACGTCGAGTGGCGACACCTACGTGCCGAGGCCCTGCCGGCCGACCTGGGTACGTTCCGGGTGGCCTCGTTCGCCCAGTCGTTCCACTGGATGGATCGCCTGCTGGTGGCTCGTCGCGTCCGCGACATGCTCACGCCCGACGGTGCCTGGGTCCACGTCGGCGCCAACACGCATCAGGGCGTGGCCGGCGACGACGTGCTGCCCTACCCCCGAGCGCCCTGGCCGCAGATCAACGACCTGGTCGCGAGCTACCTGGGGCCGGTCCGCCGGGCCGGGCAGGGGCTGTTGCCAGCGGGCACCGCCTCGGGCGAGGGCGAGGTCATGCGCGAGGCGGGCTTCACCGGCCCCACCCGACTCACCGTCGAACAGGGGGTCGTCGTGGAACGCACCGTGGACGAGATCACCTCTGCGGTGTTCTCGCTATCCAGCTCGGCACCACACCTCTTCGCCGACCGGCTCGCGGCCTTCGAGGCGGATCTGCGCCAGCTCTTGACGACTGCCGCACGCAACGACCGCTTCGCCGAGCGGCGAAGCGACATCGAGGTGGCGATCTGGCGCCCCTGACATCCGAGGCCGCCACGAGGAGCGTGCAGCACGCCCGGGCCCAGGCGAAGCAGCTCGGCCACGGGGCAGCTCGGCCACGCACGGAGGTCAGGCACGGGCGCGGGCCCAGGAGAGGAAGCGTTCGCTCAGGCGGGCCGGGTCGACGTCGGTGAGGTGTTCGCCGGCCTCGACCTGAAGTGTCGCCAGGTAGACGGTCAACGCCAGCCGATCGTGCCGGTACTCGCCGAGCAACCGCAGCTTCGCCGCCGAGCACGGCCAGGCGATGCCGCACGCCGCGCAGCGCCAGGTGGGACGGGTCGGCAGGTGATCCCGGTGGCGGCGGGGCATGCGCGGGCCTCCTTCGGCCTGGAAGGGTGCCGCCCCGCTTCCCCGTCGGGGCGGCACCCGAGCTGACGCCGACCGCCGGGCTCCTGCGCCTCCACCGGCCACGCCGTCTTCTGCGAACCACCCTCGGGCGCGTCACCAGACAACTACACCGCGTATCGATATGGTTTCCAGATATCAGAGACATCCGATGGAGGAGCCGTGAACGACGCGTTGCGGGTGGCGCTCAGCGACACCGGGCACACCGCCGAATCCCTCGCCGAGACCGTTGGCGTCGACCCGAAGACCGTGGGGCGTTGGTTGGCCGAGGGGCGCATCCCGCATCCCCGGCACCGGCTGGCGGCAGCGGAGGCCCTCCAAAAGGACGTGTCGGACATTTGGCCAGACACTTCAAGACGTCGTGACCCCATCTGGTTCCGTTCGTGGCAGGAGATCGAGCGGGAGGCGGTGTCGCTGCGCTGGTTCGAATCGACGGTTCTGCCGGGGTTGCTGCAAACCGAGGCGTACGCCCGCGCGGTGCTGACCGGCGCGGGCCTGATCCCTCGGGGCGAGATCGAGCGGCATCTCACGGTCCGACTCGGCCGCCAGGGTGTGCTCAAGCGGGACGACCCGCCGCAGTTCACGGCGGTCATCGACGAGGCGGTCATCCGCCGTCCGGTCGGCGGCCGGTCGACCATGCGCGAGCAACTGCTGGCCGTGGCGGCGGCCTGCGCCGAGCCGCACATCCGGGTGCACGTGGTGCCCAGCGCTGTCGGTGCCTACGCCGGCCTGAACGGGCCGTTCGTGATCGCGCACAGCCATGACCACCGGGTTGCCGGCTACCTGGACAACCAACTCCAGGGACAAGTCGTTAGCGACCCGGACGAGATCGCGACCATAATGGCGGCATGGGAGGACGTGCGCGGGGAGGCGCTGTCCCACCGGCAGTCGGTCGATCTCATCACGGAAGTGGCGGAGTCATGGAGCTGAACGGCGCGCGGTGGCGCAAGAGCAGCCGCAGCAGCGGCAACGGCGGCGCGTGTGTGGAGGTCGCCGACAACCTGGCCGACGTGGTCGGCGTACGGGATTCCAAGGACCCGGCCGGCCCGGCGCTCGTCTTCGCGCCGACGGCGTGGCGCGCGTTCGTCAGTCAGCTCGCCCGGCGGGCCTGACTGGGTCCGACGACTCGGTAACCCGTCCGACGAACGCAACCCAGCGAGACCTTGGACAGTTCCGGCGTCCGGCCACCCCGAGGACCAACGTGGCCAGCACATGCCCCGGGGATGACTGTCGAAGCGTAGGGAGACGGCGATGAGAGTGGTCTTCGTGCACGGTGCCTGCGTCCGCGACGGGGAGTGGTGGTGGTCGCGGGTCGCGGACGCACTGGGAGCCGACGGGCTGGACAGCGTCGCGGTCCGGCTGCCGAGCTGCGGCGAGGTGGCGGGTGCCGCGTCCGACTTCGCGGCGGACGTCGCGGAGACTCGACGGGTGCTGCGCGAGGTCGGCCCGGCGGTGCTGGTGGGGCACTCCTACGGCGGGGTGGTCGCGACCGAGGCCGCCGACGCCGGCGAGGTCGCTCATCTGGTGTACGTCAGCTCTTTCCTGCCGGACGTCGGGCAGGCCCTTGCCCACCTCGGCCCGGCGGAGCCGGCCCCCCACCTGGAATTCTTTCCGGACGGCACATTTGGCGCGCGACGCGAGTCGGTGCGCGACCTGTTTCTTCAGGACTGCGACGAGCAGGCGGTCGAGGGCGCGGTCGCCCGCCTGACCCGGCAGGACGCTTCGGTGCTCACCGCCCCGGTCCGGTACGCGGGTTGGCGTCACCTGCCGTCGACGGCGATCGTCTGCGCCGAGGACCGGGCCACACCTCCCACTCTCCAACGGTCCCAGGCCGCCCGCGCGACCCGAACCGTCGAACTACCCGCCGGCCATCACCCGATGCTGTCCCATCCGCACCTGCTCGCCGACACGGTGCGGGCCGTAGCGGTGCCGCCGGGGCGGGCCTGACCACCACACGGGTACGGTGCCAGGCACCGACGGACCACACCACCGTCGTACACATGTTCTATCCACAGGCTGTGGACGACGGAGAGATCGATGGGTTACCAGCTCAGCGCGGTGGTCGCGGACGCCGAGCTGCTCCGGGAGCAGACCGCCGAGCTGGATCACGCGGTCCTCGGCGAGTTACGCCAGGACTTCGCACTGCTGCCGGTCACCCCGCAGTTGATTGTCGAGCTGACCGGGTCACTGCCGGACTACGCGGCGGACAATCCCAGCGTCGCGCAGCCGTTCGGGCTGGTGCTGTCGCCGCCGCTTGTCGAGTTGCTGTCGGCGTGGTCCATGTCGGGGCCTGTGGCGTACCTGGAGGCGGAGTTCTTCGGCGGCGACGGCTACCAGTCGGCGGCGGTGTGGCTGGGCGGGACGCTGTCGTGGGGCCCACAGTTCGACGATGTCCTCGACGCCCCGCGCGACAAATGGCCGATCAACTCAGCGTTGACGAGGCTCGGCGCTGAGCCGGGCGCGTGGATCGACCCGTTCGCCGAACTGGGGTTGCACCTGGAACGCAACACCGACGGCTGGTTGGCGCACGGGCGGCGTCGGCTCAGCGCCGACTACTGGGACGAGTTGGTCGAGCAGTGGGAGGAAGACCGCTGACTACGCCACCGGGTCGGCCTGGCCGGCGAGCTTCCCGCAGAGCGCCCAGATGCTGTCGCGGTTGTGCTTGTCGAGGACCGCATCGGGCCACGGGGTGCGCTGGGACCGGCTGTTGACGTAGGTCCGGTGCATGCCCTGCACCTGCGGGCTGGAGGCGAGGTAGATGCTGGACTTCGACGCCTTGACCACCGCCCGGTGTCCGTAGAGGACCGGCAACGCCAGACGGAGCAGCGGCACGACGGGCCGCGCCAGCGTCGGGTAGGTGTTGCTGGTCAGGCCCTGGTTCATCGACGTGTACGCGTGGCCGGGGTAGGCCACGTTGAGGGTCACGCCGGTCCCGGTCAGGCGTTCGGCGAACGTGTAGCTCATCGCCATCAGCGCCAGCTTGGTCTGGTTGTAGAACGACAGCCCGACGTAGGACTTCTCGCCCTGCAGGTTGCCGAGGTCGATTCGTCCTCGCGGAATGCCGCCGGTGATGTTGATGACCCGGGCCGCCGGGACGCGTTTCAGCGCCGGCAGCAGCAGGTGGGTCAGCAGATACGGGGCGATGACGTTGGCGGCGAAGGCCGTCTCGATGCCGTCCTCGGTCAGTTCGCGTCGTTCCCTGGTCACGCCGACGTTGTTGATCAGCACGTCCACGCTGCCGTACCGCGCGGTCACCTGGTCGGCCAGTCGGTGCAGGTCGCGCCGGCGGGTCAGATCGGCGGTGAGCGTGTCGACGGTGCCGTTGCCGGTGTCGCGCTGGAGCTCCACGGCCGCAGCGGCTGCCCGACCAGGGTCGCGCCCGACGAGGACGACACGGGCGTCGAGCCGAGCCAGCCCGCGGGCGGTCTCCTTACCGATTCCGCCCGTGCCACCGGTCACCAGGACGGTTTTGCCGTTCAGCGTCATCGCTGTCGCCCCCCTCTGCTCAGGTCGACATCAATATACGACACCGAGTGACAGGTTCGACATGCAATGTTGTGAAGTAGACTTCGGTGCGTGGCTGATGGACTACGGGAACGGACGCGACGCGCGGTTCGCGCAGAGCTCGCCCGAGTGGCGCTGGACCTGTTCGCGGCACGCGGGTTCGACGAGACGACCGTCGACGAGATCGCCCAGGCCGCCGGGCTGACCAAACGCAGCTTCTTCCGCTACTTCCCGGCGAAGGAAGACGCCGTGTTCGGCGGGGTGGACGTCACCGGCGAACAGGTCGTCGAGGACATCCGCGCACGGCCCGCCGACGAGGACCCGTGGGAGTCCCTGCACCAGGTGCTGAGCCAGTGGGAACGGCAGATCCACACGTCCGAGCAGACGCTGGCCAGCCTCCGCCTGATCGAGTCGACCCCGTCGCTGCATGCCCGCCTGTATCAGAAGCGGGCACAGTGGCGCCGACACGTCAGCGACGCCCTGCGCGATCGACCGGGCGTGCAGCTCGACCCGTTCGACGCGGAGCTCCTCACCAACGCCGCGGCCACGATCCTGGACACGGTGTCGCAGGAATGGCTGCGTTCCGACGGCACCGCCGACCGAGCCGCACTCCTCGACCGAGCCTTCACATTCCTGCACCCGGTAGCCACTATCCGCGGACACCGCGACGGTCCTTTCGCGACACCCCCCGCAGGCAGCGCAGAAATACCGAGACCGGCAGCAACCTGAACGCTCCCGTCCCGTTGGGGACTGGGGGATTCCATGAAATTGCGACAATTTGCGTTTATTGCCACGCTGATGACGGCTGCCTTGATCGCTGGCAGCGGAGTGCCGCCGACCGGGCCGATCCCGGACGGCCAACCCGCCAGCAGCGTGGAGATCATCGACCTGAACGGCCTGCGCAACATCGAGTTCGGTGCCAGCGAGGAAGAGCTGACCCGACGCGGCATCCTGCTCACCACCATGGATGCGTGCGGGCCGATGCTCGCCGGCCACGACACGGTCAGCCCGGTCTTCATGGACGACAGGCTGGTGCTGCTCTGGGTCGGTGCGCCGATGCGGACACCGGAGGGCATCACCGCCGGGTCGCCCATCGACCAGGTCTGGGCCCGCTATCCGCTTGTCACCCGACTGCGCGCTCCGCACGGCACGCACCGCCTGGACGGGCTACTCGCCCGCAGCGGCGACCGCGCGTACCTCTTTCTGCACAACGGACGCACGGTCCAGAAAACCATCGCCGGGTACGCGGACTGGGCCCGCCGCCTCTTCGAGGAGGGTGCGGGCCCATGCTGACCCGGCGCAGATGATCAGGGTGCCGTGGTGCCGACGCAGTCGAGGTCGTTGGCCGGCAACGTGCCGTCGGCGAGATAGTCGATGACCACCCCGTCCACGCACGCGTTGCCGTAGTTGCCGAAGACTCCGTGGATCCGCGCATCGCGCAGGGTGAGCAGCCGGGAGCCGGTCAGCGCCCGGTGCATCGCCTGGCCGTGCCGGTAGATCGTCCGGGTGTCTCCGGTCGACTGCACGATCAGGGCGGGCACGGCGTTCCGCACGACGGTCGGCCGCTCCCGTGGCTGCTGCGGCCAGAAGGCGCACGGAGTGATCGCCCTGGTCAACTCCCCGAATCGGGGTTCGCTGGCACGATGCGCACGGATGTCGCGCCAGTAGTCCTCCGGATCGCGGGACACCGGCACGTCGCCACAGAGGATCGCGGCCTGCACGCTGCCCGTTGCCGACTCGGCACCGGTCAGCAAGAACGACAGCGTGTCGGCCAACGACGCGGTGGGTGTCGCCGAGCCCGTCGCCGCGGCCTGCCGAAGCACCTGGACCGTCTGGGCAAGGTCGGCGTGGGTCTCGTCCCGGTCGTCGCTGAGCCGGTTGAGCAGCAGGAACGGCAGCGACTGTCGGTCGACCCGGTAATCGCCCACCCGCAGCGGACGACGGGTCGCGGCGGCCCAGATCCCGTCCACGACGGCCAACACCTGCTGGCCGGTGCCGCCCAGGCCGTACCGGTCATCGTGGCGGGCCACCCAGTCGGCCCAGTCGCGTAGTGCGACCTCGTTGGCCGGCCCGGCCTCGCGCAGCACCCGAGCGCCGTAGCTCTCCGGGTCGACCGCGCTGTCCAGGACGACCCGATCCACGCGCCGGGGGAACATCTGCGTGTAGACCGCGCCGAGGTACGTGCCGTAGGAGTAGCCGAGGTAGGACAGCTTCGACTCGCCGAGCACGGCCCGCAGGAGATCCATGTCGCGGGCCGTGTTTCGCGTGGTGGCGTGTGGGACCAGGGCGCCGCTACGACGAGCGCACCGGGCAGCGAGATCCCGTTCGAAGCTGGTCAACCGGGCGAAGGACGCGCGGCCCGGCCCGGCCGAGCGGGTGAAGGTGCCGGTCGGCCAGCCGCAGTCCAGGGGGGTGCTGCGACCGACGAACCGGGGATCCAACCCGACCAGGTCGAACCTCGCCCCGACGTCACCCGTCCACTGTCGAATCGGCAGGACATCCGACATCCCCGGCGCACCGGGTCCGCCGGTGTTCAGCAGCAGGACGCCGACGCGGCGCTCGGTGTCGGTCGCCGCGAGCCGGGACAGCGCCAGGGTGATGGTGCTGCCGCCCGGGCGGGCGTAGTCCAGTGGAACCGTCAGCTCGGTGCAGGTCGCGCCGGCCTGATCCAGCTCCGCACCTGCCTGGTCCGCCGAGCCCCGCTGACAGGCGTGCCAGGAGAGGCGTTGTCGCTCGTAGCCGCTCAGATCGTCGGCGCGTGCCCGCACCGGGCCGACCGCCGCGCTCACGGTGACGGTGACGGCGACCAGCACCGCCATTGTCCTGGCCGCGCTGGTGAGCACACCATTCCAGGTCATTCTCGTCTCCTCTGTTGTCGGGAAGTGCGCCCGGCGAGGGCTCACCGGGCCTCGCACAGGGCGGTGTGCAGGGTCTCGGACAGCGCCTGCCAGCTCTCGTACGACGCTGGCTCGTCGTTGACGACGAGCTGCGCCCGTCGACCGTCGGCGGTGACGCCGCCCAGGGTGCGGAAGCCCGGCGTGGTCCCGCCGTGCCCCCAGTAGCGGGTTCCGCCACAGTCGGCCAGCGGCGTCGAGATGATCCCGAGCCCGTACCGGGCGGCGGGCCACAGCCGATCCGGATCAGCCGGCACGGTCTGGGTCATCTCGGCGAGGCGGACGGAGTCCAGCAGTCGACCGCCGAGCAGTGCGGCGAAGAAGCGGTTCTGGTCGGCGAGGGTCGAGACCAGCGCCCCACCAGCCCCGCCATACGACATGTTGAACTCGGTGACGTCTCGCCGTTGCTCAGCACCGGCCAACGCGTAGCCGCGCGGATGTGGCCCCCGGATCCGCAGGGAGTCGCCGGGCCAGTAGGTGTCGCGCAGGCCCAACGGCCGGATGATCCGCCGGGTGATCTCCACGCCGATGTCGCGGCCGGTGACCCGCTCGACGATCAGGCCGGCGAGGACGTAGTTGGTGGTCGAGTAGTGCCAGCCCGCACCGGGTGCCGGCTGGGCCAGCGCCATCGCGACCAGCTCCGCCGACGAGTAATGCCGATAGCGCCAGCGATCCACCCGGTCCCAGTCCAGCGCGTCGACGTGGTCGGGCAGGCCGCTGGTGTGCCGCAGCAGATCGCGAACGGTGATCCGCCGACCGTCGTGCCCGTCGCCCCGGACCAGGCCCGGCAGGTGGGTCTCGATGGGCGCGTCCAGCAGCAGACGGCCCTCGGCGACGAGTTGCAGCACCACCGTCGCGGTGAACGTCTTGGTGGAGCTGCCGATCCTGATCCGCTCGTCGACCCGCATCGGCCGGCCGGTGCGCAGGTCGGCCCGGCCGCTGGCGTCGGACCACCGGCCACAGCTTGGCCCGTACGCCTCGATGGCCGCGCCCGCCAGCCGGTGGGTGGCGGTCAGCTCGTGTAACGCGGCAGTCGTCGCCGCCAGATCGGCGCACCCCTGGCCTGGTCGGCGCGCTGCGGCCGGTGCGCCAGCGGCACTGAGAGCGAGCAGGACGACCCCGACGAGCACACCGAGACGTTGCGGTTTTCTCATGTCGTCGACGCTAGGGACCACCGGGCGCACCGGCGAGGGAGCAGAGTCCCGAACCGATGGTGTAGCTGGCTACACTGCCTGGCCTCCGTTGTGGACGGAGAATGTGACGATGCGGCGGGCATGGTTCGCAACGACGTACCTGGTGACCGGCGGGGCCACCGCGATCGCGGCGGCGGTCTCGATCGGCGCCCTTGCCGGGGCGCTCGGTCTGAGCCTCGTCCTGGTCGGCGTCGCACTGGTGCTCCCAGCCGTGCGCCTTCTCCGGTCGCTCGCCCTCCTGGAGCAGCAGCGTGCGGCCCGACTGCTGATCGCGCTGGCCATCATTGAGCCCTGGCCGGCAGGGGAATCCCCGGCCGGCCCTCTGCGTGCCGCCGCGGCCGCCTCGGGTGCTGCGCCCACCCCCCGGAGTGCGGCCTGGCTGACCGTGCACGCCATCGCCGGCGTGCCACTCATGGCCGGCGTCCTGCTGCTCTGGGTGTTCGCGCTGGGCGGGGTGATCGTCCCGCTCACGTGGTGGGTCGCGCCGGACGAGGCACCACTCACCTTCGTCGTGCCGATCACGAGCTGGGGCGACGCACTGCTGGTGCCACCGCTGCTCGCGCTCGCCGCGTTGACGCTCCTGCGGTCGGCCGTTCCGGCCTTCGGCGTGGCGTACGCCCGGGCTGCCCGGACGGCGCTCGCGCCGTCGTCGCGGAGCCGGTTGGAGCGCCGGGTCACGGAACTGACCGCCACCCGGTCCGGCGCGCTCGACGCGCACGCGGCGGAGCTACGACGGATCGAGCGCGACCTGCACGACGGCACCCAGGCCCGGCTGGTGGCGATCGCCATCCACCTCGGCGTCGCGCAGGGTCAACGAGCCGCCGACCCGGCCCTGGCGGACCAGTTGGTCGACCGTGCCCGGGCAAACGTCGAGGCGGCGCTCACCGAGCTGCGGGCCGTGGTGCGGGGCATCTATCCGCCGATTCTCGCCGACCGAGGGTTGCCCGGCGCGGTGCACGCGCTCGCCGCCGACTGTCCGGTGCCGCTCACGGTCCGGGTCACCCCGCTGCAACGACTACCGGCGGCGTTGGAGAGCGCCGCCTACTTCGTCGTCGCGGAGGCGCTGACCAACATCGCCCGACACAGCAGGGCGACCGGCGGCGACCTGCGTGTCGAACATCGGGCGGGCCAGCTCGTGGTCAAGGTGACAGATGACGGTGTCGGCGGCGCGCGGACATCGGCCGGCACCGGCCTGACCGGCATCCGCCGCCGGGTCGCGGCCCTGGACGGCCGGGTCGAGCTGAGCAGCCCGATCGGTGGGCCGACGGTGCTGCGGGTGGAGCTGCCGTGCGCGTCCTGATCGCCGAAGACAACATCCTGCTCCAGGAGGGGCTCAATCTGCTGCTCAGCACCGCCGGCTTCGAGGTGACGGCAGCGGTGGACGCACCGGCCGACATCATCGCGGCGATCGACCGGCAGCGGCCCGACGTCGCGATCATGGACATCCGACTCCCGCCCACGTTCCGCGACGAAGGGCTCCGGGCCGCGTTGACCGTGCGCCGGCACCACCCGGGGTTGCCGGTGCTGCTGTTGTCGCAGTACGTGGAGCGGGCCTACGCGACCGAGCTGCTCGCCGACGGGCAGGGCGCCGTCGGTTACCTGCTCAAGGACCGGGTGTCCCGCGTCGACGAGTTCCTCGACGCCCTGCGTCGGGTCGCCGCCGGCGGCACCGTGCTGGACCCGCAGGTCGTGGCCCAGCTCGTCGCCGCCCGGCGTAGCCCGCTCGCCGACCTCACTCCACGCGAACGCCAAGTGCTCGCGCTGATGGCAGGAGGCAGCACCAACACCGGCATCGCCACCCAGCTCGTGATCACCGAGCGCGCGGTGAGCAAACACATCGGCAACATCTTCCTCAAACTCGATCTGCCGCCCGACACCGACGTGCACCGCCGGGTCGCCGCGGTGCTCACCTTCCTCAACGACCCAGGCCGATGAGCAGCGATCCGAGGCCGGTCAGCAACGGCCCTCGCCGCGAGCAACGACCCGGGCCGGTGAGAAGCGACCCGAGGCCGGCGGGCGGGCCGGTCCACCAGGGACCGGGCCGCCCGTCGCAACCGACCGACCGGGCGACATCAGCGCAACGACCGCCAGAAGTCGTACGAGTGGGCTGCGGCGAAGTCCGTGGTGCCCGATTCCCCACCACCGGCGAACACCCGCACGTACGGGGTGCCACCGCGCAGTCGGGGCCAACTGGCCCGACCCGTCCGGGCGAAGTCGCTCCAGACCCGGACCATCTCGTCGGAGAGCCGCTGCTGGGCAGGCGTGAACGCCTCGGCGTAGTCGACAGTGAACAGGTACGGCAGTTCGGCGCAGTGGTACGCCCCGGTGGGGAAGGTCGGCTCGGGCCCCTTGGTAAAGAACGGCGCGTCGTCGTCAGCGAACTCGTACAGGTACGTCGGCACCCGTCGAGCGAACGCCAACGCGGCGGAGTAGATCGGCTCGGCGTAGCCGTGGTCGGTCAACACGGCGCCCAGCGTCTCGCTGGCGACCTGCTTGTCACTACGGGGATAGCGGGCCAGCACCTCCTCCGCCCGGTCGCCGAACATTCCGCGTACCTGGTCCCGGTACTGGTCGTCGGTGAGTGGGCACGACTCGGCCTCATCCCCCGGCTGCGGCTGCGGCTGCGGGCAGTTCAGCCCGCTGTGCTCGATGCCCCACACCACGAGGCGGGACTCGTCGCGGTTCATTCCGGTCAGCACCGGCACCTGATGCAGTTTCCCGGTGGCCAGCGCGTGGGCCGGGTCCACCGGCAACGTACGGCCGTCGACGACCGGGCCGAGGTCCACACCCGCACCGGGATAGCCGGCCGTTTCGACCAACCGGGCGGGGTCACGCCCGCGCAGGCAGGCGGCGACCGTACCCGGGTCGGCGCAGCCGATGTTCCTTGCGAACTCCTCAGCCGCCCGGGCCGCCTCAACCCGGGTCTGCACCGGGTTGGCGCACGAGTTGCTCTGCAGGATCGCGCGGTGGAACAGGCCGGCGGAGCCCGGCGCGGCGAGGTGCGCGCAGACGCTTGTCGCCCCGGCGGACTGGCCGAACAGGGTGACGTTGCCCGGGTCGCCCCCGAAGGCCGCCGCGTTGTGCCGCACCCAGCGCAGCGCGGCCTGCTGATCCTGCAACCCGAAGTTGCCGGTGACCCCACCCGGGCCGGCCAGCGCCGGATGCGCCAGGAACCCCAGCGCGCCGAGTCGGTAGTTCACCGTGACGACGACGACATCGCCGTTGGCCGCCAGTCGCTGCCCGTCGTACACGTCTCCCCTGCCAAACCGGAAGTCACCGCCGTGCAGCCACACCATGACCGGCCGGGGTGTCCGTGCGGCGGTAAGCGGTGTCGTGACGTTCAGGTGCAGGCAGTCCTCGGAGTCCGCGGCATGGTCCATCGGGAGCCCCTGCAGTTGGGCGCAGGCGGCACCCGGCTTCGTCGCGTCTCGGACACCGGCCCAGACCGGGCCCGGCTGCGGTGGCGCCCAGCGCAGGGCGCCCAGCGGCGGGCGGACGTACGGAATGCCCTGGAACGACAGGTGATCCGCCGAGACGCTGCCGCGTACCGTGCCCTGGTCGATGCGGACGACGGCCGCGCCGCGGCGGTCGTCCGTCGCAGCGGCCGGGCCGACGGCGATCGGCGGCGCGAGGAGCGCGACGGCGCCCAGCACGACGGCCCAGCGGGGGTACGGAATCCTGGTCATGACTCTCCTCATTCGGCAAAGCCGGTACGGCGTACGCACCGCGTTGTGGTGAGCATGCCGATCCGTCAATCGTTCGCCCAGAGAGCTCTAGTACGCCGAGCCCTGCGACCGGCGACCATCGACGGGGCGACCGTCGGCGCTCTAGTGCGCTACGGTCATTTCCGACCGCCGGGAGGGGCACCGTGACCGAGATCGACGACTCCACTCCTCCCTATCTGCGCATCGTCGGGGAGTTGCGGCGGCGCATCGCGGTGGGCGAGCTGGGCCCCGGCGACCGGGTGCCGTCCACCCGCCAGATCGTTCGGGAGTGGGGGGTCGCCATGGCGACCGCGAGCCGGGCGCTCACCCTGCTCCGTCAGGAGGAGCTGGTCCGGGCGGTGCCCGGCGTGGGCATGGTGGTGACCGGCCCCGAGTCGATGCCGGCCGGTCGGTCCGCGCGGGGCGACGCACGTCAACGGCCGGCCCGCGGGGTGACCCGCGACCAGGTGGTGCGCACCGCCACCGAGATCGCCGACGCCGAGGGGTTGGCCGGGCTGAGCATGCGGCGCATCGCCGCCGAGCTGGACGTGCCGACCATGTCGTTGTATCGGCAGGTCCGAGGCAAGGAGCAGCTTCTGCTGCTGATGGCGGACGCCGCCTTCGCGGCCCAGCGTCTGCCCCGCACGTTCCCGGCCGGGTGGCGAGCCCAGTTGGAGTTGCTCTGCCGGCTCCAGTGGTCGATCTACCGCCGGCATCCCTGGCTGGCCCAGGTGATCTCGGTGACCCGTCCGCTGCTGGCGCCGCACGCCGTCGCGCACACCGAATGGGCTCTGCGCGCCGTCGCCGGGCACGGCCTGGACCACCACACCCAGCTCCATCTGGTGGCGACTCTCGCCAACCACGTACGCGGCACGGCGGTGAACCTACAACAGGGGGCCGAGGCGGAACAGGACACCGGTCTGACCGATGACGAGTGGATGGTGACCCAGGCCGAGGTGTTGGCCGGCCTGTTCACCGCCGGTGAGTTCCCGCACCTGGCGCGGCTGTCCCGATCGGAGATCGATCTCAACGTCGACAGCCTCTTCGAGTTCGGCCTGCAACGCCTGCTCGCCGGGGTGTCGGAGCTCCTGGAACATTGACGGATCAAGTCCGTTTTGTGGGGTGCTGTGCCAACATGGGGCGTTAAGAGGCTTTAAGTCACCACGCGTCCCGAGGAAACATGGCGATCTTCAGCAGCACGGACACGTCCCGCCGGATCACCGGAATGTCCCAGGTAGCTTCTGCCCTGACCCTGGTGGGCGCGATCACTGCCCTGGCCGTGCTGGCCGTCCCACGGAGCGCGAGTGCCGCCGAGTTGCCGGTGCCGCTGGGCGCCGCCGCCAACTTCGCGGTCCTCGCCGGCACGACGATTACCAGCACCGGGCTCAGCATGGTCAACGGCGACATCGGCGTGAGCCCGGGCACGGCGGTGACCGGTTTTCCTCCGGGCCAGCTGAACGGATCACTGCACTCCAACGACGCCGCCGCCGTCGCCGGCCAGAGCGATCTGGCCATCGCCTACAACGACGCCGTCGGGCGGACGACCACCGAGGTCGTCTCGGACCAGCTCGGTGGGACCACCAAGACCACCGGGGTGTACGAATCCGTGGCGGGCACCTTCAACATCACCGGCGATCTGACCCTCGACGCGGAGGGCGACCCGAACGCGGTCTTCATCTTCAAGACCACCAGCACGCTCATCACGGGCGCGTCGAGCACGGTGAACCTGGCCAACGGCGCCCAGGCGTGCAACGTCTTCTGGCAGGTCGGCAGCTCCGCCACGCTCGGCGCCAACTCCACGCTGCGCGGCAACCTGTTGGCCTTCACCTCGATCACCGTGGGCGCGGCGCTCGATGTGGACGGCCGCACCCTCGCCATCAACGGCGCGGTCACCATGGACACCGCCACGATCACCCAATCGACCTGCGCGGTACCCGGGGAGCTGTCGATCAGCGCACCGACGACAGCCGACCTGGGCAGCGCCAATCTCGGCGGAGTCGTGTCGGGCAACCTGGGCCCGGTCACGGTGACGGACGAGCGCCTGCTGTCCGCGCCGACCTGGACCGCCACCGTCGTCGCGACGGACTTCGTCACCAGCGGCATCCCGGTGCACACGATCTCCAACACCAACGTCTCCTGCTGGTCGGGGCCCGCCACCGCCACCAGCGGTATCGGCACCTTCACCTCGGGCCAGCCCACCGCCAACGACGCGGAGATCATCAACGTCGAACGGACGGCGTTCACCCTCACCAACGGCATCGGCAACAACTCGGCGACCTGGGACCCCGTCGTCTCGGTCCAGATCCCGCTGACCGCCGTCGCGGGCGCCTACTCCGGCACCGTCACCTTCTCGGTCGCCTGATGTGAAAGGGCCACCTACCCAGAACGCCCGGCCGATCCTCGCGGATCTGCCGGGCGTTCTGGCACTTCAGAGCGGTGGCGGAGGGATTTGAACCCTCGGAGGGCGTTAACCCTCACACGCTTTCGAGGCGTGCTCCTTAGGCCGCTCGGACACGCCACCGCCGACGAGGGTACAGGACCACCGGTTCCGACGCCGAACCGGTATCGCCCATGCCGGCCTGGCAGGATCTTTGCCATGAGTACGCACATCGGCGCGAAGCCGGGCGAGATCGCCGAGCGGGTCCTGATGCCGGGCGACCCGCTGCGGGCCAAGTGGATCGCGGAGACCTACCTCGAGGGCGCTACCTGCTACTCGACGGTCCGGGGCATGCTGGGCTTCACCGGCCGCTGGAACGGTGTCGACGTTTCCGTCCAGGGCTCCGGCATGGGCATGCCGTCCGCCTCCATCTACGCCCACGAGTTGATCAACGAGTACGGCGTGAAGACGCTGATCCGGGTCGGCTCCTGCGGCGCCCTCAGCACCGACCTGCAACTGCGGGACGTGGTGGCCGCGATCGGGTCGTCCACCGACTCGAACATGAACCGGATGCGCTTCGACGGGTTGATCGACTACGCCCCGGTGGCCGACTTCGGGCTGCTGCGTACCTCGGTGGAGGTGGCCGAGCGGCGCGGCATCAGCATGCACGTCGGACCGATCCTGGCGGCGGACGCCTTCTACACCGACCGGCCGGACCTCTACGACACCCTCGCCGACTACGGCGTGCTGGCGGTGGAGATGGAGTCAGCGGCGCTCTACACGATCGCCGCCCGGTTCAAGGCCCGCGCGCTGACCGTGTTGACCGTCAGCGACCACATCAAGACCGGCGAGAAGACCACCTCCGAGGAGCGGGAGCAGACCTTCAGCCAGATGGTCGAGATCGCCCTCGACACGATCATCGCCTGACCCGTCGGACACCTGTCACCGCGAAGAGCGTGATGACTGTGCGGCATATTGATGCCCCACAGTCATCACGCTCTTCCGCATGTAGCCAGCCCGCGACGCCGGCCAGCCCGCAACGCCGGCCAGCCCGCAACGCCGGCCCGGCCCGGTAAGCCGGCACGCCGGTCAGACGGCGGCCAGCGCCTCCGTCGGCGCGAGGCGGGCGGCGCGCACCGCCGGGTAGAGGCCCGCGAAACCGCCGATGACCAGGGTCGCGCCCACCCCGCCGAGCATCGCCCAGGCCGGCACCACGGTCGGCCAGTCCTGGGAGAACGCGTACCCCGAGGTGACCAGGACACCCAGCAGCACCCCGCCGATCCCGCCCAGCGCGGAGAGCAGCAGCGACTCGGCGAGGAACTGGGTCCGCACCTGACCGCGGGTGGCGCCGAGCGAGCGACGCAGGCCGATCTCGGCCCGCCGCTCCAACACCGAGATCACCATGGTGTTCGCCACGCCGACCCCACCGACCAGCAGCGCGACCGCGCCCAGGCCCAGCAGCAGCCCGGTGAACGCGTCGTCGGTCGCCTCGGCGGCGGCCAGCGCGTCCGAGGGACGGGACACCTCGACCTCGTTCGGCGCTGCCGGGTTGGCGGTCGCGCCGAGCACCGACCGGACCGCCTCGACCTGCGACTCCCGCGCCCGGGTGTAGACGGTGGTCGGGTGCCCGTCGAAGCCCAGGTAGTCGCCCGCCGCCGGCCAGCCGACCAAGGCCGAGGTGTCCAACTCCGGGGCGAGGGGTGCGGCGGCGAGGATGCCGACCACGGTGAACGCCCGTCCACCCAGCCACACCTGCACCTGCGGGTCGGCCACGGTGATCCCGAGCCGTTGCGCGGCGGTGGCACCGAGCACCACCGCCGGGTAGTGGGCGGTTGCCTCGTTGAGCCAGGTACCACTGGTCAGCTCGGCCCCGACGGTGCCCAGCAGGTCCAGCCGGGCGGCGCGGGTGGCGATGCCGCCGGTCTCCGCGGCCGGGATCCGATCCGAACGGTAGACCTTGGCGTCGGGGACCTGCCCGGTCGCGGACACCTCGGTCACCGGGCCGATCCGCCCGATCATCGCGATCGACTCCTCGGGCAGTTGGGCGTCCGCCCCGAACAGGGTGCTGCCCGGCTCGACGGTGAGCAGGTTGGTGCCGAGCGCGTCGAGCGCCCGGTCCAGTTCCGCGCGGGACGACGACGAGATCCCGACGACCGCGATCATCGCGGCGATACCGATGGCGATGCCCAACGCGGAGAGGAACGCCCGCAGTGGACGGGTGCGCAGCCCCACCCCACCGACCCGCAGGACGTCACCCGGCCCCATCCGGGCCGGAGTGAGAGTCGACGTCGCCATCAGCCGACCCCACCGGGCGTGCGGGCCGAGTCGTGCCGCACCGCGCCGTCGCGCATCCGCACCTGCCGGGGCAGGCCCGCCGCGATCTCCCGGTCGTGGGTGATCACCACGACGGTGGTACCGGCCCGGTGCAGCTCGTGCAGCAACTCCAGCACCCCGGCACCGGACGCGGAGTCCAGGTTGCCGGTCGGTTCGTCGGCCAGCAGCACCGCCGGCTCGCCGACCACCGCCCGCGCCACGGCCACCCGCTGCCGTTCCCCGCCGGACAGCTCGTGCGGCCGGTGCCCGAGCCGGTGGCCCAGGCCAACCCGGACCAGCGCGGCCTGGGCGCGTTCGCGCCGCCTCCGCAGGGGTACGCCGGAGTAGAGCAGGCCGTCGGCCACGTTGTCCACGATCGGGACGCCGGGGGCCAGGTGGAACTGCTGGAAGACGAAGCCGATCCGGCTGGCCCGCAGGGCCGACAGCTCCCGGTCGGTCAACTTCGCCGCGTCGTACCCGTCGACGAGCACGCTGCCCGACGACGGCCGGTCCAGGGTGCCGATCAGGTGCAGCATCGTCGACTTGCCCGACCCGGACGGGCCGACGATCGCCACCAGCTCGCCGTAGCCGATCCGCAGCGACACGTCGTCCAACGCGACGACGTCGCCGGCGTACCGTTTGCTGACCCGGTCGAGCACTATCACCTCGCCGGTCATGTCGGCACCACCACGGTCGTACCCTCGGTGATGTCCGCGCCGGTGACCTCCACCCGGCCGTCGGCGAACAGCCCCGTGGTCACGGCGACGACCCGGCTCGCCTCCCCCTCGGCGACCTGGACGCCGTAACCGCCCTCGGCGAGCGCGAGAAGCGCCGACACCGGCACGGTGAGCACATCCCGGCGCTCCGCGGCGGTGAACACGACGTCGACGCTGGCCTGGTCGAAGCCGGTGAGGGCCTTCGGATCGGCGACCGCGACGGTCACCTCGATCTTCGTCTCGGCGTCGCCGGACTGGCCGTTGGCTTCGGCGGCACCGGCCTGGATGACTGTCTCGATCGTGCTGACCGTGCCCGCCACGGCCCGGCCGTCCGGCAGCTTGACGCTGACCTTCGCGTCGCGCTTGGCCAGCCGCTGGTCGTCCACGTCCAACTCGACGGTGACCAGGCGGCTGGTGCCGGTGTAGGCGAGCACCGCCTGGCCCGGTTTCGTGAGATCACCGACGTCCGCCTGGTGGCTCTCCACCCGGACCTCCCGGTCGGCGTAGACGATCCGCCCCGGCTCGACCCGCCCGGTCTCGGCCAGGCCGAGGTCCTCCTGCCAGTCCCGCACGGCGTCGGCGGTGGAACCGGTGTACTCGTCGTCGACGGTGAAGCCGCTGTAGCCCAGCGCCCTGAGGTTCCGTTCGAACTGCGCGACGTCGGCACCCTCCACCCCGGGGGCGAGGGTCCGGTACGCGGGCAGCCCGCCGTAGAGGAGCACCACCTCCTCGTTGTCGACCGAGTAGAGCGCCTGGCCTCGGCGCACCGTCGACCCGGTCGCCGGCAACGCGGTGATGGTACCGCTGAGCTTCGCCGAGGCGGTACGCGTCGGGCCGTACCCCAGCTCACCGTCGGCGGTCTCCGAGTCGGCGAGGGTCTGCCGGGTGACTGTCGCGGTGGCCGGCGCCGCGTTGCCGGCCTCGGCGCGGTCTGCGCCGCCACCGAAGCCCACCGCGGCGGTCACGCCCACGGCGGCGACCAGCAGGACGACGCCGCCGATGACGGCGGCGCGCAGCCGTGCGCGTCGGATGGCGCCGGTCACCGGCCGCCCCCGAACTGTGGTGCGTGCTGCCGGCACTTCTCCATCGCGGCCTTCATGGCCGGGTCGCCGATGTCGATCGCGTTGCCGCCCGCCCCGATCCGGACTCGCCCGTCGGCGTCCGGGTCCGGGAAGTCCGGCACCCCGTTCTCCCGCATGCACTTGGCCAGCGTGCGCATCTGCTCGGCCTGTTCGGGGTTGAGCTGCGGTCCCTGCCCGCCGTTGGGCAGCTTGTCCTGGCACTTCTCCATGGCCGCCTGGACCTTCTGCCGGTCCACGTTCGCGCCGAACCGGAAGCCGGGACGGCCGCCGGCCTCCGGGTCGGGCATGTCCACCCCGTTCTCCCGCATGCACCGGGCGAAGGCGAGCTGCCGGTCCGAATCGCTGACCGGCGCGCCGCTGGCCGTGGCGCTTGTCGTCGCCCCACCGGCGGTCGCGACACCGCCGTCGTCGTCGCCTCCCGCGCCGCACCCGCCCAGCGCCAGGGCGAGCAGGACAGGTATCGCGAGGATCCGTCGTCGCATGGTGTCCACCTCCGCTGTGGGTCCGACGTGACTCGTCGAACGTCGGCACCCAGTGCACGGCAGCGGGCGTATCCCCGGCGTTACCGTCGGCGGTTATGCCGCCGTTACCGCACCCCGAGGACGATGGAGGGGTGAGAGTGCTGGTGGTCGAGGACGAGATCGTGTTGGCGGACGCCATCGCGGAGTGGCTGCGTCGGGAGTCGTTCGCGGTCGACGTGGCGTACGACGGTGACGCCGCGTTGGAGCGGTTCGCTGTCAACGAGTACGCCGTGGTGGTCCTGGACCGGGACCTGCCGGTGGTGCACGGCGACGACGTGTGCCGGGCGATCGTGGACGCGGGCGGGGAGACCCGGGTCCTGATGCTGACCGCGGCGGCGGCGGTGCGGGAGCGGGTGGCGGGGTTGGCGCTCGGTGCCGACGACTACCTGACCAAGCCGTTCGCCCTGGTCGAGCTGTCGGCGCGGGTGCACGCGCTGACCCGGCGTGCCCGCCCGGCGGCACCGCCGACGCTGCGCCGCGCCGGCATCCAGCTCGACCCGGCCCGCCACGAGGTACGCCGCGACGACCGGCACGTGGCGCTGTCCCGCAAGGAGTTCGCGGTGCTTGCCGAGCTGATGCGGGCCGACGGCGCGGTGGTCTCCGCCGAGGAGCTGCTGGAACGTGCCTGGGACGAGCACATCGACCCGTTCACCAACGTCGTCCGGGTCACCGTGATGAAGCTGCGCCGCAAGCTCGGCGACCCGCCGGTGATCGAGACGGTGCCCGGAACGGGGTACCAGATCCGATGAAGCGCCTGACCATCCGTGCCCGTCTCACCCTCATCTACGGTGGGCTCTTCCTGCTGGCCGGCGTGGTCCTGCTGGCCGTCACGTACGTGCTCGTGGATCAGCGGATGCCGCAGCCGTTCGGGGTGAGCCTGCGGGACCTGCCGAAGACCAGCCCCACGACGCCCAGCGGGCAGAACGTCGACAACCTGCGCAACCTGATCCAGCAGGCGCAGGACGAGGCCAAGCGCAACGCCCTGGAGTCGCTGCTCACCCAGGGCGGCATCGCGTTGATCGTGGTGTCGGCGGTGGCGATCGCCTTCGGCTGGCTGCTCGCCGGCCGGGCGTTGCAGCCGCTGCACCAGGTCACCGACACGGCTCGGCGGATCGCCGGCGCGGACACCGCCGGCCGGGGCCTGCACGAGCGGATCGCGCTCACCGGCCCCCGCGACGAGGTACGCGAACTCGCCGACACGTTCGACGAGATGCTGGAACGGTTGGACCGCTCCTTCGACGGACAGCGCCGGTTCGTGGCGAACGCCTCGCACGAGCTGCGTACCCCGCTGGCGCTCAACCGGGCCCTGGTGGAGCTGGCGGTCACCCGCCCGGAGGCGTCGGCGGAGACGCGTCGACTGGGCGAGTCGCTGCTGGCGATCAACGAGCGGCACGAGCGGCTGATCGACGGCCTGCTGACCCTGGCCGACTCGGAGAACGAGCTGACCGAGCGTACGCCGATCGACCTGGCCGAGGTCTGCGCGCACGTCATCGACCAGGCCGGGAGGCAGACGCTGGACGTCCCGGTACGTCGGTCGCTCGCACCGGCCCCGGTCAGCGGCGACCCGGTGCTCGTGGAACGGCTCACCGTCAACCTGGTGGAGAACGCGGTGCGGCACAACCTGCCCGCCGACGGCTGGGTCGAGGTGCGCACCGGCCTGTCCGACGACGGCCGGGCCACCCTGACGGTGACCAACACCGGCCCGGCGATCGCCGGCTACGACATCGAGACGATGTTCCAGCCGTTCCGCCGGCTGTCGCGGGAGCGGGTTGCGGGGGCACGGGGCTTCGGGCTGGGCCTGTCGATCGTCCGCGCGGTGGCCCGCGCACATGGTGGCACCGTCGATGCCCAGCCCCGCCCGGCGGGCGGCCTGATCGTCACGGTCAGCCTGCCGGTGGCCTGACCGGCGACCTCAGCGGAAGAAGGCGCGCAGGACGGCGGCGGTCTCGGCCTCCAGGACGCCGCCGTAGACCTCGGGTCGATGGTTGAGCCGGCGGTCGCGGAGCACGTCCCAGAGCGATCCGGCCGCGCCGGTCTTGGGCTCCCACGCGCCGAAGACGACTGTGGAGACCCGGGCCAGCACCAGCGCCCCCGCGCACATGGTGCACGGTTCCAGGGTGACCACCAGGGTGCAGCCGTCCAGCCGCCACCGGCCGGCCCGCTCGGCACCCCGGCGCAGGGCCAGCACCTCGGCGTGGGCGGTGGGGTCGCCGGTCAGCTCCCGTTCGTTGCGCCCAATGGCCAACTCGGTCCCGTCCGGCCCGTAGAGCACCGCACCCACCGGCACGTCGTCCACGTCGGTAGCGCCCGCCGCGGCGTCGTCAGCCCCGGTGACGGCGACCTCCAGGGCACGGCGCATCCACAGCTCGTGGCGCTGCCGACGGCCGACCGCACCCGGGTCGGCCAGGCCCTCGGAGGCGCCCGGTCCGGCACGCCCCACCGCACCGGGAGTCGGCTGCCCCGGTCGGATCGTCTCCAGAGCCGGGTCGGTCGCGTCGGCCGGCTCAGACCTCACGCAACTCCTCGACCTCGTCGGCACAGCCGAGCACCTGGCAGATCTCGGCGGTGACGTCCGCCGGCAGCATCCCCTCGTGCGTGCACAGGGTCAGCAGCTTCTGCGCGGAGATGCCCAGATTGGCCAGCAGGTCGGCCTCACCCACCGGATCGGCCTCCGGATCGACGACGGGCTGCTCGCTCTCCTCGTCACCGGTGGTCACCGGGCGCGGCTCGTCATCGCCGTCGAGCCCGGTGACCGAGGTCTTCAGGTCACCGACCAGCAGCGCGCCCAGCGGCGACTCCTCGGCGTACGCGGAGTCCGAACCGAACACCCGCAGATCCTCGCCCTCGTCGAGACGCAGGATCACCAGGTACGCGTCATCGGCCTCGACGAAGAGCAGCGACACGTCGGCCTCCTGGTCGACGTCACGCAGCCGCTCGGCAACCTCGTCGATGTCGGTGGCGCCACGCAGGCTGACCTCGGCGGCGGTCCAGCCACTGTCGTCACGCACCACGGCCGCAGCGAAGTACGACACGGTCCCCCCAATAGCCCTCGACACAGCGTCGACTCGTTACGCGTGCACGTTAGCCGGTCGGGTCGGCAGGCGACTCGTCAACGCCCCGAAGGGTCGGTCATTCCTGACAAAGTCGGATCAGCCGGCGACGCGACGGCGGGTAGCGATGAGCTGGCGCAGACGCTCGGTGCGCTGCCGCTGTGGTCGGCTGCGCTGTCGGACCGCGCGGGCACCCGCCAACTCGGCCAGCAACTGCAGGCGGCGGCGACTGCGATCCGGTTCCTGTCGCGGGGTGGTCCAGGCCATGGTGCCGAGCGTGCCGAGTCTCGGCGGCCACGTCAAGACGGCGTTCGCTACGCAGCCAACCGGGCACGCGCCGCAGTCGTCCACCGCCGCCCGATCACCACCGCGGCTCGATCACCACAGCGGCCAGTCACCGCTGGTGGCCCAGCGGACCGTCACCACGGCGGCGGCGATGCTCCAGCCACCCGCCGTGACGATGGCGACCCCGGTGGCAACCCCGCGGTCGCCGTAGCGGATCAGCACCAGCGCGGTCAGCCACGCCAGCAGGCCCGCCAGCACCGTCCACCACGCGTAACTTGTCACATCGGTGCCGAGCAGGCCGAACAGCAGCAGCCAGGCGGTCGCCGCGGCACCGCCGGCGGCGACGCCGCCGCCGGTCACCGGGTGCGGCTCGCGGTAGGTCGGGCGGGACGGTGGCCCGGCGGGGAAGAGCCCCGAGGGGGTACGCGCCACCTGCTGCGCGACGACAGCCGGATCCGGGCCAGGATCGGGTCGGGCGATGGTCACCGTCGCTGCCCTCCCTCACGCGTGCCGCTCGTGCTCACGGTACCGGCTCTGCCAGGATGACTGGATGCCCTCGCCGACGATCAGCCGCCGCGCGCGTCCGGCGTACCCGATCCTGCTGCTTCTCGCCCCGGTGCTGGCCGCCGGCTGCGCGACCACCCGGCCGGGGGTGCCGACCGGCGACGCCCCGCCGACGCCGTCCGCGGTTTGGGCGACCGGCGATCAGCCGGTGTCGCCGTCGGCAACGCCGACGCCGACGGCGACCGGTCCGGCCCGCCCGGCGCCGTCGTCGGCCAGGCCGTCGGCGACGACACCTCGCAGCGGCCTGAAGCATGTCTTTCCGGTACGCGCCGACAACGTGGACTACCACCCGACGCACGGGGCGTACCCCGCCACGGACCTGTTCGCCGACTGCGGTGAGTCGTTCGTCGCGGTGACCGACGGGAAGGTGCTGGAGGTGAGTCGGGTCGACAGGTACTCCAAAGGTGGGCCGCAGGGCCCGGACAACGGCGGCCTGTCGGTGTCCCTGCTCGGCGACGACGGGGTGCGTTACTACGGCTCGCACCTGAGCGTCGTGTCCAGCGGCATCGACGCCGGTGTGCGGGTCCGCGCCGGGCAACAGCTCGGCAAGGTGGGGCGCACCGGCAACGCCAACAACGTCTGCCACGTGCACTTCGGCATCTCGCCGCCGTGCACCGGCAAGGACGGCTGGTGGATCCGGCGCGGTGTGCTCTGGCCGGCGCGGTACCTGGATTCGTGGCGGCGTGGCGACAATCGGGACCCGGCCGCCGAGGTCGTCGCCTGGCAGCGCGACCACGGCTGCCCGAAGGCGCCCTGACATGGCTGGCGCCAGGGATCCCATCGCCGACCTGCGTCGCATCGCGTTCCTGCTCGAACGCGCGAACGAGGCCACGTACCGGGTACGGGCGTTCCGGTCGGCGTCGAAGGCGTTGGCGGGTCTGCCGGCGACCGAGGTTGCCGCCCGGGCCGACAACGGCACGCTCACCGAGTTGACAGGTGTCGGCGACGTGACGGCCCGCTGTGTGGCGGAGTCGCTGGCCGGCGAGGAACCGGTCTACCTGCGCCGGCTGGTGGCGACCGAGGGCAGCGACCTGGATGCCGAGGCCACGGCGCTGCGCGCCGCCCTGAAGGGCGACTGCCACACCCACTCGGACTGGTCCGACGGCGGCTCGCCCATCGAGGAGATGGCGCTGGCCGCGGTGGAGTTGGGCCACGAGTACCTGGTGTTGACCGACCACTCGCCCCGCCTGACGGTGGCCCGGGGGCTGACCGCGGAGCGCCTGCGTCGACAGCTCGACCACGTGGCGCAGGTCAACGCCGCACTGCCGGAGGGGTTCCGGATCCTCACCGGCATCGAGGTGGACATCCTCGCCGACGGCTCCCTCGACCAGGACGACGAGTTGCTGGCCCGGTTGGACGTGGTGGTCGGCTCGGTGCACAGCGGCCTGAAGGACGAGCGGTCGAAGATGACCCGCCGCATGCTGGCCGCGGTCGCCAACCCGCACCTGGACATCCTCGGTCACGTCACCGGCCGGATGGTGTCGTCCCGCCCGGCCGGGGTGACCGGTCCGGGCGACCGGGGGCACCGCGCCCGCACCAGGGCGGAGAGCGACTTCGACGCGGACGCCGTCTTCGCCGCCTGCGCCGAGCACGACACCGCCGTCGAGATCAACTCTCGGCCGGAGCGGCAGGATCCGCCGAAGCGCCTGATCCGTCGCGCACTGGAGGCCGGCTGCCGCTTCGCCATCAACACCGACGCGCACGCGCCCGGCCAGCTCGACTGGCAGCGGTTCGGCTGTGAGCGGGCCGCCCTCTGCGGCGTCCCCGCCGATTCGGTGATCAACACCTGGCCGGCGGAGCAGTTGGTCGCCTGGACGCGCGAACGGCCCTGACCAGCGCTCCCGACCAGCGGCCCCGACCACCACGACGTCTCAGGCACGGTTCGGCCTTGATCGACTCGGCAGCGACCCTCAGCGGCGGGCGGACTCGACGAACTCGGGGGCGGCCGCGGGCTCGGCGGGAGCGTTGACGCCGACCACCGGGCGTGGCTTCCGGCGGCCGAGCACGCCCTGCGCGACCGCGACCCCCAGCAGGACGATGAGCGCGCCGACCGGTTGGTGCCAGTTGAGCCGCTCGCCGAGCGCCACGGCTCCGATCAGCACCGCGAAGATCGGGATCAGGTACGTGACCGTGGATGCGGTGCTCGCGCCGGCCACCCGGATGTTGCGCATGTTGATGACGAAGGCGAGCCCCGTGCCGAGCGCACCCAGGGTCAGCACGCTGGCGACCACTCCCGCCGACAGCTCGGTGGGCAGCGGCGGCAGGCCGGCGACGAACGGGGTGACGATTGCCAGTTGCCCGGCCGCGAGCAGCAACTGCGCGGCGGACAACGACAGGCCGGAGTAGGAGCTGCCGGCGACGAACCGCTTCTGGTACGGGATGGCGACGCCGTAGCAGGCGGCCGCGCCGAAGCACATCAACTGCCCGGTGAAGTGCGCCCCGCCGATGCCCTCCCAGACCCCCAGCACCACCAGCACCCCGAGGAAGCCGAGCCCGAGCCCGATCGCGCGGCGCACGGTCAGCCGCTCGGTGCGGAAGACCAGCACCGCCAGCGGCAGCACGATCAGGGGCGTGGTCGCGTTCCAGATGCCGGCCAGCATCGACTCGACCCGTTGCTCGCCGTAGCCGAACAGGGTGAACGGCACGGCCACGCCGAACGCGGCGACGACTGTGAGATGCCCCCAGACCCGGGGCTCGCGGGGCAGCCGGTCGCGCAGCACGGCGAGGACGATCAGCAGGGTTACCGCGCCAGCGACGACCCGGTAGAGGGTGAGCTGGACCGGGTGCAACTCGGCCACCCCGACCTTGATGAACAGGAAGCTGGAACCCCAGATCGCGGCGAGGGCGACGAAGCCCGGCAGCCAGGTACGAACCGGTGCCTTGTCAGGAGTGATATCGGCAGTCACCCCTGACACTCTGCCGGAACCCACCGACAAAGTCGCGCGCCTTTCGGACGTTGCGCCGCTCGTCACTTCAGTGGACTGAACACGACAAACGTCATCGACACGGGGGTGGGTTGGTCACGTAGGGTCGCAGCGTGGGACGAATCGATGAAATCGCCAACCGTTACGTGGCCGAGTGGGCGCCGTTGAGCCCCACCGGCGCGACCTTCGTCGGCATCGCCGGCCATGATGACCAGCTCGACGACCTCTCGCCGGAGGGTTACCGGGCGCGCGCGGACCTCACCCGCCGGACGCTCAGCGAGCTTGAGGTGACCGAGCCGCAGACCGAGTCCGAGCGGATCGCCAAGGAGGCCATGCAGGAACGACTCGGCCTGGACCTGGCCCGGTACGACGCGGGCCAGACGACGAGCGAAATCAGCGTGATCGAGAGCGGGCTGCACGAGATCCGCATGGTGTTCGACCTGATGCCGACCGCGACCAGCGACGAGCAGGCCAACATCGCCGCCCGACTCAACGGCTTCGCCGGCGCACTGGACAACTACAAGGTCACTCTCCGTGCGGCCCTCGCCGCCGGTCAGGTCAGCTCGAAGGTGCAGCTGGTCGAGGTCGCCAAGCAGTGCGACATCTGGGTCGACCCGACCCAGGACAACTTCTTCCACGGGCTGGTCGAGCGGCTGGGCGCTGAGGGCTCGCTCGGCGCGGAGCTGCGTCGGGGCGCGGCGGCGGCGACCGCGGCGACCGCCGAGTTCGGCCAGTTCCTGCGTACCGAGTTGGCCCCGCACGGGCGGGACAAGCAGGCCGCCGGGCGGGAGCGCTACGAGCTCGCCTCGCAGTACTTCCTCGGCGCCAAGGTCGACCTGGACGAGACGTACGCCTGGGGCTTCGCGGAGCTGGCCCGCCTGGAGGCGGAGATGCGCGTCGTCGCGGGGCGCATCGCCGGCTCCGGTGCCACGGTCGACGAGGCCGTGGCCAAGCTGGACGCCGACCCGGCCCGGACCATCCAGGGCAAGGAGGCGTTCCGGGACTGGATGCAGGCGCTGGCCGACAAGGCGATCGCCGAGTTGCACGGCACCCACTTCGACATTCCGGAGCAGGTCCGCCGCATCGAGTGCTGCCTCGCCCCGACCAGCGACGGTGCCATCTACTACACCGGCCCGAGTGAGGATTTCTCCCGGCCGGGCCGGATGTGGTGGGCGGTGCCGCAGGGCATCACCGACTTCTCCACCTGGCGAGAGGTGACCACGGTCTACCACGAGGGCGTGCCGGGTCACCATCTCCAGGTGGGGCAGACCGCTGTCCGTGCCGACCTGCTCAACCGCTGGCAGCGACTGCTCTGTTGGGTGTCCGGGCACGGCGAGGGCTGGGCGCTCTACTCGGAGCGGCTGATGGACGAGCTGGGCTACCTGGAGGACCCGGGCGACAAACTGGGCATGCTCGACGGCCAGGCGATGCGCGCAGCGCGGGTGATCGTCGACATCGGCATGCACCTGGAGCTGGAGATCCCGAAGGACAACCCCTTCGGGTTCCACCCGGGCGAGCGGTGGACGCCCGAGCTGGGCTGGGAGTTCATGCGGGCGCACTGCCGGGTTCCGGACGAGAACCTGCGCTTCGAGCTGAACCGCTACCTGGGCTGGCCGGGGCAGGCGCCGTCGTACAAGGTGGGTGAGCGGATCTGGCTGCAGGCCCGCGAGGACGCCAAGGCCCGCAAGGGCGCCGACTTCGACCTGCGGGAGTTCCACCGGCAGGCGTTGGACCTGGGCGCGCTGGGTCTCGACCCGCTGCGCCGGGCGCTGGCCCGGCTTTAGGCTCCAAGCGCCGGCGGTACGACGTACCGCCGGCGCTTCCCGCCGTGCCCGTTCAGCCGAGGGTCAGCGCCAACGCCGGTCGGGCGGTCAGCGTGTCACTCGTGACGTACGCCAGGTCGATGACCGGATCGGTGAACGTGATCGGGATGGGCGAGGTGATCGGGACGCCGTCCGGCAGTGGCAGATCCGGCGTCAGTGTGATCTTGATACCGAGTAGCCGGCCAACGAACCGGGTGGCGTAGAAGGCCACGTTTCCGCTGACGGTCAGCCGGTCGGTCGCGTACCGCTGGTTGCGCCCCTGCGGGCCGTCGGCGCGGAGCAGGAAGTCGGCGGTGACCGCCTCACGCATGCTGAACTTCAGCACCTTGAGGTCGCCTTTCACGGTGTGCAGGTCGGTGACTCCGTCGAATCGCAGCCCGGTCATCCGGACCGACGTGCCGGTGAGCTTGGACGGCGTCTGCGCCACCGTCGGCAGGGCTGGATCGGCGGCGATGCGCGGCAGCGGCTTACCCGGCTCCACCACACCCGGCTTGTCCGGCGCGCCCGGCCCGTCGGAGGCCGGCGTGCCCGGCTTGGCGGGCGTGTCCGGCCCGCCCGGGGCCGGCGGCGGGCAGGTGCCGGGGCGGTCGGCCGGCGTGCCGGTTGGTTGCGCGGCGGGCGTGACGGCCGGGCTGGTCGACGCCGACGGGGTCTCCCCACGGCGTCCACCACCGAGCAGGTCGCCGACTCCGTCCAGGATGTCGGTGAGCACGTTGCCATCCCGGTCCGGGCTCGGAGTCGGCGTGGCCGGGCTGGCGCTGGGCGACGGGCTGGCATCCCGGGACGGGGTGGGACAGAGGATCGTCGCCGGCCGACTCGGGGCCGCCCGCACCGCTCGGGGTTGGACGGCCAGCCCACCGGCGGCCAGGCCGAGCACCACGAGGGTGATGCCAAAGGCCTGCCGAGAGTCAGTGGAACGTCCCGGCCACTCGGGCGGCGGGCCCTCGTCGGACCCCGGCGCCGCCGTCGGGCGATCAGACCGCGCAATGCCGGCCCGCGCCGCGTCGGCCCGCGCCGCGTCGGGCTGCCCCGCGTCGGCCTGCTCGACGTCGGCCTGCTCGACGTCGGCCTGCTCGACGTCGGCCTGCTCGACGTCGGGCTGTGGGGCGGTGAGCGGTGCTGGACTGGTCGGCGTCCAGGCGAAGGCGAGGGCGCTGCCGACGATGCCGAGCAGCAGACCGACGAAGAAGCCGCCGAGGTTGAGCCCGATCAGCGAGTAGACCGCGGTGACCGCCGCGACGATCGAGTAGAACAGGCGCTGCGCCGGGGTGAACCAGAGCAGCAGACCGCAGGTCACCAGGATGACCGGGATCAGCAGCGAGAGCAGGCCGCTCGCCCCGCTGTGGAAGCTGAGGCCGTTGAGGGTCATCCGGGTGGACGCAAACATCTCCAGCCCGGCCAGGGCGGTGAGCAGGCCGCCGGTGAACGGTCGGCTGCGCCGCCAGCGGCGGAAGTGCCGCCACGCCTGAGCCGGGCCGCCGGGCCGGGCGTGCGACGGGTTCGCGGTTGTCACGTACTCCTCCTGGCCGCGCGGGAACGGGGACACCGGCCGGACCCGCGGCGGTGGCGCGCCGCGGGCCTCGGCTCACCTCAGAAGCACTCCTTGCCCTTGGCGTCTTCGCCCACGTTGACCTTCAGCCGAAGCCCGACCAGGTTGAACGTCGCCGCCGTGGTGTAGCGGGACACCTGTTGCAGGTTGGTGATGGTGACGTGGTCGGAGTTCTGGCCGAACGAGCCGGCCTGCGCCGTCGGGTTCAGGTCGGTGGCGTCCCGACCGATCTTGATGTTGGTGAAGGTGGCGTTGCCGTTCAACGAGTCCATCGCGATCAGCAGGTCCTTGGCCCGGGCGGGCTCCTTGCCCTCGCCGGCGTTGATGGTGAGCACCACCGGCAGGCCCGGCAGGTCGGCGCGGACGGACTGGCACAGGCTGTACAGCTCGGCGCTGCTGATCTCGGAGAGCGCGATCGGGTGGACCTGGCCGGCCTTCCCGTCCTTGCCCTTCTCGCGGACGATGCCGCCGTACTGCTTGAAGCCGTCGCCCTCCAGGCGCTCGGCGCCGATCTTGAAGGTCTGGCCGGAGACCGTGATGTCGGACGCGATCGCGCCTGTCGACATTCCGAACAGGATGGCGCCCGCGGCGGCCGTGGCGGGCACCGCCATGGCGGCGAAGCGCCGCCACCGGGTACGACCCTGATTGTCCAACCGATCCTGCACGGGTTCCTCCTCGAGTGGATGCGCACGGCTCGCCGGTGACGAACTGGCGGCTCTGCGTGGGGCCCGTCAACTGTTACCGGCGGGTAATGACCGGGCTTGATGGTGCACCTCTGAGGCGTAGCTCACAACCCCCCGGCTACTCGGCGGTAACAGGCGACCCATCCAGCAGCAGCACTGCGTTACGGCGGGGGCGAGGCGGGCGCGGACGGAAGCCGGCAAAAGGCCACGAAAGCTGGCACGGCCAACGGGGTTGGCTGCGGAAAGTGATGGGACATTGACCGATTACAATAATGTAACGAATGTAAAGCAGCGGTCAGCCCCGCAGGTCAGGACCCCGCGGCCAACCAGTCCTCGAGAAGGCGGTGGTCGATCGCGTCCACCCGCCCGAGGGTACGGCCGGAAGCCACCCGCTCCCGCAGCTCCGCCCGGGTGAACCAGCGCGCCTCCAGCAACTCCTCGCCGTCGACGCGTACCTCGTCGGAACCGGCGGTGGCCCGGAAGCCCACCATCAGGCCGGCGGGGAACGGCCACGCCTGCGACCCCTGGTAGGTCACATCGGTGACTGTCACGCCCGCCTCCTCGGCCATCTCCCGACGGACCGCGTCCTCCAGGCTCTCGCCAACCTCGACGAACCCGGCCAGCGTCGAGAACGCGTCCGCGGCCGCACCCGCGTGCCGGGCCAGCAGGCAGCGCCCCGGCCGGCCGGGTGCCTCGACCAGCACGATGATCGCCGGCTCGATCCGGGGGAAGAAAAGACGCCCGCACTCCTCACCCGTGCAGGTGCGCATGTGCCCGCCGCCATCGGCGACGGCCGGCGCACCGCACGTCCCGCAGAACCGCTGCTGCCGGTGCCAGTGCAACAAACCCCTGGCGTACGCCTGGACGGCCGCGTCACCCGGGTCGAGCCGCCCGACCAGCGCCCGTACGTCGACGGTCCGCGCCGCACCGGCCATCTCGGTGGCGGCCCGTTCGGGGAGTGCGGACAGGTCCACGGCGAACACGGCAACGTCCCCGTCGAGCCCCAGGAACACCGTCTCACCCGCGGCGGACCGGACGAGGGACGCCCGCTCCGCGGTGAGCCGGACCGGCCCGTCCGCATCGACGAGACAGCGGTCCCGCCACAACGCCAGCACCACGGTTGTCGGCTCGCCGAGCAACGCGCTCAACCGGGTCGGATCGGTGCGCAAGGGGCCCGCCCGGTCCAGCCAACCGCCGCCGTACGCCAACACCCGCTCCGCAGTGTCCACCCGGCCACCGTGCCACGTCCGCGGTCCGCCGCCGGCACCACCCCCGTACCTCCGTGGGTGGTCCGTCCCCGTGCTCCGCCGACACACCGGGCGACACGCGGTAGCGGCGTCCGGCCTGTGCAGCCGAAGGACGGCCGGGTATTCGTTACCGTAGGTGCCTGCGGGAGGGCGTTACCTGCCGCGGCACCCTGGCGATCGAGGTTGCAGTGACGCTCTACGGCGAAAAGAGTCCGCCCGCCGACGACCGGCCCACCGTGCAGGTCACCGCTGTCACCTGGCCGGACGACGGACCGGTGACGGTGTCCGCCCCCGGTGAACCGGAGGGCCGCCCGAGTCGCCCCCGCCGGGTGCGGATGCTGCTCGCCGCCGGCGTCGGCGGCGGCGTCCTCGCCGCCGTGGCGGGTGCCGGAGCCTGGGCCTACGCCGGTGACGTTCCGCGCGGCACCAGCGTGCTCGGCACCGAACTGGGCGGCCGGAGCCGCGCCGAGGCCGATCGGGAGTTGCGGGCGGAGCTCGACCGGCGGGCGGCGGCCCTCGCCGGTCCGTTGCGGGTCACCGTCGACGGGCGGACCGCCGATATCAACCCGACCGACGTGGGGTTGGCCGTCGACGTGCCGGCGACCGTCGCGGCAGCGGCCGCAGCCGACGCGCACCCGGTCAGCCGCCTGGTCGGCTCCCGCACGGTCGACCCGGTGGTCACCGTCGACGCCGACCGGTTGGACGACGCGCTACGTAGGGTGCTCGGCAACCAGGCCCAGGGGATGACGATGCCGGCGATCACCTACCAGGGCGTCACGCCGAAGGTCGTGCAGCCCAAGCCGGGGCTGGCCCTGGAGCCCCAACGCTCGGCCGAGGTGGTCCGCGCCGGCTGGCTGGCCGGCACCCCGGTCACCGTGCCACTTGTGGAGCGCCACCCGGCGACCACACCGGAGGAGTTGGACCGGCTGGTCACCGAGCTGGCCAAGCCGGCGGTCGCCGCACCGGTCGCCCTGCGTACCGAAAAAGGTTCGGTGCGGATCTCACCCGCCGCCATCGCGAGAAGCCTGCGGTTCACCGCCGACAAGACCGGCAAGCTGACCCCGTCGGTGGACGCGAAGCGGCTGCGTGCGGCGCTCGGCGACGACCTGGCGGCCATCGAGGTGCCGCCGAAGAACGCCACGATGACCATCTCCGGTGGTCGGCCCACCACCACCGACGGGCGGCCCGGTCAGCAACTGGACATGACGAACCTGGCTCAGGGCCTGCTGGCGGTACTGCCGAAGTCGGACGGCCGCGAGGTGACCGGCGAGCTGAAGCCGACACCACCGGAGCTGACCGCGGAGAAGCTGACCGGCTTGGGCATCAAGGAACGAGTGTCCACCTTCACCACCCGTTTCACCGGCGGAATGGCCTCGTCGCGCAGCCGGAACATCGCGACCATCGCGAGGCAGGTGGACGGCACCGTCGTCCTGCCGGGGAAGACGTTCTCGTTGAACGGTCACACCGGCGAACGCGGCTACGCCCAGGGCTACCTGGACGCACCGGTGATCCTCGACGGCAAGTTGGTGCCGGGCGTCGGCGGCGGCATCTCACAGTTCACCACCACGCTGTTCAACGCGACGTACTACGCCGGCCTGGAGGACGTCCAGCACAAGCCGCACTCGTACTGGTTCGACAGGTACCCGGCCGTCATCGAGTCGACGATCATCTGGCCGAACCTGGACTTCAAATTCCGAAACAACACCGAGTACGGCGTGCTCATCGACACCTCGTACACGTCCAGCACGATCACCGTGTCGATCTGGAGCACGAAGATCTACGACAGCGTGAAAACGGAGTACGGGCCCCGCCGCAACATCACCACGCCGAAGCTGATCCACCTCGAACCCGGCCCCTCGTGCATCGCGACCAACGGCATCAACGGGTTCGCCCAGGACGCCTACCGAGTCATCAAGAAGGGCGGCAAGGTGGTCAAACGGGAGAAGTTCAGCTGGCGCTACGACGCCGAACCCCGCTACGTCTGCGGGCCGAAGCCCTCCTGAGGTCGCGGTCAGCCCGCAGCGCCACCACTGCCCTGTCCACTGGGCCGGCCGCCCTGGGGAGGCGTTGGCAACATGCGCGCCTCCTGCACGCGAATCTCGGTCCGGAACCGATGCGCCGCCGGATGCCATATCTCCTCGAACGGCCCCATGACCTCGGCGCCGACACCGCGCCGACGCACACGGCCTCCCAGCCACCAGAGGATCCCCAGGATCGCCGCCACGCAGCCGGCGAACGCCAGCAGTATCAGAACGTCAGCCACACCCCGAACCTAGCCCGGGGTGTCCCGCGCTCGTGGATACCCCAATTTCAAGAAAGTCGAGTCGATTCAGGGTGTGGATATGCAGATAGGGCCACCCCGTATCGGGGTGGCCCTATCTGAAAGATTGTCCGGCGGCGTCCTACTCTCCCACACCCTCACGAGTGCAGTACCATCGGCGCTGGAGGGCTTAGCTTCCGGGTTCGGAATGTAACCGG
>NZ_JBEZDJ010000025.1:0-146174 GCF_040648275.1 Micromonospora sp. NPDC049171 | reverse complement strand
CGGGCCGGGCGGGGTTCCGGCGCGCTCGGGTTGCTACACGCCCCCAACCCCCCCAACGCCGCCGGTCGTCGTCCGGGCCCGCCGCAGGCCGGCCAGTCCTTGTGAAACAGGCCCTAGGCGTACCGAGATGCGGCACAAGTAGGAGCGGGCGAGATCTGTTGATCTCGCCCGCTCCTGCTGCACGGTCCAGCAACCGGACTATCGAGTGAGCATGCCCTTCTCGACGGCCAGGTTGTAGTTCTCCCCGAAGACGTTCAGTTCGTGGACTCCGACCTTGACGGTCTCGGTCGTACCCAGGACCTTCAGCCTGACTGCGTTCGTCAGCACCCGGTCGAAGGTGACGTAGTCGGCCGTGTACGCGGTGGCGTTCGTACTCCTGTCGACCAGGGTCCGCCACGTGTTGGTGGGGATGTCCTTGTACTCCAGCGTGTACCGCACCGCGTTGTCCTTGGTGAACGTGCGTCCGAGTTCCTTCCACTGGATCTGCGCGGCGGAGATGTGGAAGACGGTCCCGAAGCCCCTGATGTACGTGGGCGCGGTATCGCCGTCAGCCGGCTCCCACCAGGTGGATAGGGAGCGGTCGCTTCCGTAGTACGGGTTGCGCCCGGGCGCATAGCTGCTCGTCCAGTACGCCTGGCTGTTGGTGGCCACATTGTAGAGTCCGGTGTCGTCCCTGCCCGAGATCTTCTTCCCCGGGGCCAGTTGCGGCGTGTTGGACAACTCGCAATCGATTGCTCCCCGCTTCGGACCGGCGGGGACCACGTTGCAGATGTCCATCCCCAGCCGCCGCTCGAAGAACTCCTCGTACGCGATCACATAGGTGTAGAAGAACACCAGGTTGCCGGACTTGTCGAGGACGAAACTGCCGTGCCCAGCGTTCGGATATACCGCACTCGGGTGGTTGTTTCCGTAGCCGATCGGGTTCTGCTGAGTGACCTTGTACCCGGACAGCGGTTTGTCCGACGTCATCACCCCGGTCGCGTACGTGGTGAACTCCGTGCCACCGGATGCGACCGAGAGGTAGTACGTGTCCCGCACCTTGAACAGCTGCGAACCCTCCACGTACCCATGCGTGTAGGTCGCCTTGTTGTCACCGATGTGCTGCCACTCCTGGCGCGGGTCGAAGGTCCAGAGCACGACCGGGTCGCTGATGAGTTGCCGAGGGTTGTTCGGGTCGAGTTCGACGCCCATGATCGGCGAGCCGATGTTGTACGTCAGGTACAGCCGGCCGTCCGTGTCCGGGAAGAACTGCACGTCGCCGACGCTCAGGGTCTGGCCGCTCGGGCGCAGGAAACTTCCCATGCTGGTCCACGGCCCGGTGGGCGAGTTCGCTTGATAGACCGGCGTGTTGTTGCCGGCCATGTAGAACTTGTCGCCGAGCTGCACGACGGTTGGTGCGACCAGGCCCAGGTTCATCTCGTGGGGCGTCCACGTGAGGTAGTCGGTGGTGGACCAGACAGTGCGGTTGTTGTTCGGTGCGTTCTGCATCGCACCAGATGCATAGAGATAGATGGTCCCGTCGACGTTCAGAGCGGACCAGTCCGCCCCGGTCCGTGCGGAGTTCTCGGAAATTCTGGAGAACCCGACGGTGGATCGGCTCGCGAGAGTCCGCCCGGACGCGGCCGTCCACGTCTCCAGGTTCAGGCTGGCCGGGATTTGCGATGTGTCTGCGACATTCTCGTCCGTAGGCGGCATCGTCCCTACGATGTTGCGCACGGCCATCCCGGGCAAGTTGATCGGGTTCACGTACGTCTTAGCCATGTCGACACCGGCCAGTGGCACCTTGGCGGACGGGGTTTGCGGTCCGGCGCCGGGTGCCGCCGGCGGCACGGGCTTCTCCGCCGAGGCCGGCACGATCGGCGTCAGTTGACCCACGCCCATTCCTACCGCAAGAGCAAGGCCAATAGCCGCTAAACCTCGACGTCGACTGCCGGCAGTCCTCTCGATAACCATCAGGTCCCACCTTCCGTCTGGGCGTGTTTAGCGCTAACAACGGGCAGTCCGATTTTACGAATAGGACTGCCTGACGGGGTTAATTGCTGGATGTGAGGCATCCTTCGACGGTGATCACGAAGGGTGGGGAAAGGATTTCCGCTCGACCAGTTGGGCTTCCAGCGCACACGCCCATCGACTCGGTCTCGTCCGGCGCGGATCAGTTACCGGCGGCTGTTAGCGCTAACAACGTTTCGGTGATGTTAACGGGGCCTTCTGAAGCATGTCAAGAGCATCAATGCGACGCGACCAGGATGATCATCGTGCCGGGGCCCGCTCACGGTTGCGGCTGGTGTACGACGACCCCAAAAGATATCGCTGCCGCCAACGCCGCCCTGCGCCCCGCCTGCCGAGATCAAGGGCAGCTTGGCATCGACGGGGCCCGCACCGTAGATCGGTGGATCGAGGCTCAGGCACAGTCTGTACAGCATCCTAGGAGGATGGTTTGGAGTGCCTTTGAGTTGGCGCTGGTCGCCAAGGGGTTGCGTAGGGGGCCCGCGCTTCCGAACCCCGGCGATCGACGTCGATGCCAGCTTTCAAGGCCGGCCTCTGCCCCCGTTTCCTGGCCTGCCGATGGCCAGCGGAACGAGACTGATCCCTCGCCTCGAACAGCCGGTCAACGTCGACTCGGCAGATCAGGTGCCAGCTCTCAGGCGGACAGCGTCGCGAACCACTTGTCGCAGGCCGCGTCGAACGCGTCGGGCTGCTCGATCCACGGGAAGTGACCGGCGTCCTCGATGATCTCCAGCGTGGAGGACGGCATCGCGGCGTGCATCCGCGCACCCTGCGATACCGGGTCGCACTGGAAATCGTCGTCACCGACGATGATCAGGGTCGGCGCGCTGATCCGGGGCAGCTCCGGGAGCAGGTTCTTGCTCTGGAATCCCGACATCTGGCTGTACCTGAGGACGTCGTTGTCGAACTGCAGGTTCGCCAGGCCGCCAGCAGCCTTCTCGGGGTCGTGGAAGTAGAGGGCTCCGGTCTTGTCGAGGATCTCTTCGATGGTGAGAGAACCGCCTCCGCCGCTCATCGTGGCCATGGCGTCATCGATGTAGGTCGGGTGCGCCCGGTAGAAGGGCTCCGTCCAGCGCTTGTCGATCATCTTCGTCATCTCGCGGTTGCGAACGTCGTCGGCCGCCGCGATCGCGTCGATCGAGATGATCCCCAGCAGGTGGGCGTCGTGCTCGATCCCGTAGGCCAGCGCCTGGTGGCCGCCGCCCGAGTGTCCGGCGACGAAGACCTGAGGCGCGTCCAGGTAGACACGGAGGGCTTCGATGTCGGCCACGTAGTGGTCGAGCGTGTAGCCTTCGGGGTTCTCCGGACCGGTCGACTTCCCGCTGTGCCGGGCGTCGAAATAAACCACGGTGCAGTGCCTTTCCAGGGCCGGCTGCGGCATCAGGTAGTCGACGGAGGGGCCCCAGCCCGGCGAGGGCAGCAGCAGGATCGGGCCGCTGCCTCGGACGTAACAGTGCAGGGTAATGCCGTTGACCTCAACAAACTGCGCACCTTGCCGGATGGTTCCCACGACGATGTTCTCCGTTTCTCGTTGCCGGTAGCGCGAACGGAACAAGATGCGTCGGCATGCGGAAAAGTGCGCAGCTGCCGGAGTGAACCCCGTCACGGACGACGCGGCAGGACCGCGAGCGGGCCTGAACTCAGCCGGGTACGGGAGCCAGCCGGTAAGCGAGACGCAGCCACTGCGTGCGGCCCTGCGGCGGACTGTGCAGCCAGTCCAGACCGGGAGGGCAGTGCTCCGCCGGGTTGACGAAACCGGTCTCCCAGTTCGCCGCAACCGGCGGTCGGGTGCGCCGGACCGTCTGTCAGCGCGACGAGAACCTCACCGACGACCAGGCAACCCGCGACCTCCGCGCCCCTCGTCCGGGCGGACATGCTCGAACAGCACGGCGAAACACCAGACAGGTTCTACCTCAGCGCAGGCCGGCAACTGCGATAACCGATTCGGCTTTGATGTTGGTGGTGGCGGCCCCCGTTACTGTCGGTGTGTCCGGCGGTAGCCCGGCCAGGCGTGGTCGAGGATCAGCCACCGGCTCACGTAGTCGGAGGGCCCCGTCAGCGGATGCCCTGGCTGAGGTAAAGAACCGCGAGGGCTGCAGCGAGACTGCCGAGCAGCAGCCGAAGTGCGCGTTCGGGCAGTCGTGGTTGCAGGCGGGCACCGAGATAGCCGCCGACGAGGCCGCCGGCACCGCAGAGCAGGCCGAGGGCCCAATGCGGTGCGATGTCGCCGTCGGTTCCGAGCGCGAGCAGGCCGTAGGTGGCGGCACCGCCGATCGAGGTGAGGAACGTACAGGCCAACGCGGCAGGGGCAATGGTTGTCATCGGGGTGCCGCGACCGGCGAGGATGGGGCCGAGCAGGGAGCCGCCGCCGATGCCGTAGATGCCGCCGACGGTGCCGACCACTGCGCCGAGGCCGAGGGTGGTGCGGCGGGTGAGCGGTTGCCGATCTGGAATCCCTGGGCGTGCGGCGCGGGCAATCAGCCAGATGCCGAGGGGTAGCAGGACCACGGCGACGACGAGTCGGAAGGCGTGTGGGCCGGGGATGGCGAAGACGCGGACGCAGGCGCCGATGACAACGCCGGGCAGGGTTCCGGCGAGTAAGAGCCGGGTCAGTGGGCCGGCCAGCCCACCTGCTCGACGGTAGCGCAGGAGCGCTCCGGGCCCGGCGACGATGTTGAACAGCAGGTTGGTGGGGGTCACGGCCGGGCTCGGGACATGCAGGAGGCTGAGCTGCACCGGAAGCAGGAACACAGCGCCGGACACTCCGGCCGGGGCGGTAACCAGAGAGATGAGCAGGCCTGCGGCGAATCCGAGAGATCCACTTTGCCAGGTCACCAAGATCGCTCAGCTCCTGACCGCGCCTGCGGTGATGCTGCCACCGGCAACGACGAGCACCGGCACCAGCCTGAGGGGCGGGGTTCGGACACCAGGGAAACCATAAGACCTACCGCTTTAGTAGACTATCGGATCGATCATCGGTGTGCCGGATTGGCCGGGCATACCGGCGATGCGCAGCACGTCGGGAAGCGCTGCAGCCCAGGGGTGAGCCAGTGCAGCGTTACTCAGGCCGTGCGGGGCCCGCCGGGGCAGCGCTGCGCGGTGACCCGCATCGGGTCGACGACCCGGCGGGAGGTGAGCCGGACAGGCAGCCTGCGATCGAATTCCCTACCAATCGAGTAGGTTTCAAGTTCTTGTGTGAGCGTCCTTGGAGGCGGACGGTGAGTGAAACACCTGTGTCGAAACAGTCGGCGCCACTGCGAAAGCTCGGCTTCCTGACCATCGGCCTGTTCGACGAGGCCGACCCTCGCAACGGCCACGAGGCGACACTCCAGCTCGTCGAGTTGGGCGAGCAACTCGGCTTCGACAGCACCTGGGTACGGCACCGCCACCTCCAGTACGGCATCTCCTCACCGATCGCCGTCCTGGCGGCGGCCTCACAGCGGACCCGGCACATCGAGCTCGGCACCGCGGTCATCCCGCTCGGCTGGGAGAACCCGCTGCGGCTGGCCGAGGACCTGGCCACGGTCGACATCCTCTCCGGCGGGCGCCTCAACCCCGGGGTGAGCGTCGGCCCACCGATGCACTACGACCAGGTCCGCCGAGCGCTCTACCCGGACACCGCGGACGCGGAGGACTTCAGCTACACGCGGGTACGACGGCTGCTCGACCTCGTTCGCGGCGAGCCGGCCAGCGACGTCGACGGCTTCCAAGGTTTCGAGCAGTTCTCCCGCCGGGTGCAACCGCACTCCCCCGGCCTGGCCGCCCGGATGTGGTACGGCGCCGGCAGCCTCAGCTCCGCTCGCTGGGCCGGCGAGCAGGGCATGAACCTGCTCACCAGCAGCGTGGTCAAGGCCGAGGAGTCCACCGACTTCGCCGAGATCCAGCTCTCGCACATCCGGACTTTTCGCGCCCACCACCAGGACGGCGAGCGGGCTCGTGTCTCGCAGGGGCTCGTCGTCATCCCCACCGACACGGCCACCCCGACCCAACGTGCCCGCTACGAGGAGTACGCCCAACAACGCACGCCTCGAACGGCGTCACCCCAGGGCCCGGCCCGGATGATGTTCGCCGCCGACCTCGTCGGCCCGTCGGAGCTGATCGCCGAACGACTGCTCGACAATGTCGCGTTCCGCGAGGTCGACGAGGTCGCGTTCGCCCTGCCCTTCACCTTCACACCGGCCGACTACGCGCAGATCCTCACCGACATGGCGACCCGGCTCGGCCCCGCGCTCGGGTGGCACCCCAGCCGCTGACGTGGACCGGCCAGGTTGGACGGGGGAACTCGACAATTCCCTACTAATCCGGTCTGTGTTGTAGGTCTCTAGTGCTGGATTTTCCCGGCGCGGCTCACGGAACATGGTCGCTGCGGCCGCCGGGCCGCGCGGTGTGGCATCGACAGGTAAACGGTCTCCAGCTACCGCAACGAGCACCGAGAGGGGTCAGCGTGGGCAGGAAGTGTTGCCGGGAGCGCTGAGCTTCCCGGCCCACCCACCCCTGGACCCCCGTAAGGAACCAACGTGTCCGCCGACCCTCATCTCGCGCCGCCGGCTCCGACCCGACCACCGAGGCAGGCCCGCAGCACGACCGCCCGCCACCTCTGGCGCCATCTGGCCGCCGACCGTTGGGCGCTGGGCGGAGCCGGCGGCGTGGCCTTCTTCCTCCTCGTCGCGGCCGCCGCCCCACTGCTCAGCGCGATCGCGGGTCAGGGCCCCTACACGTACGACCTTGACGCCCTGTCGGACTCCGGGGCGCCGAAGGGCTTCGGTGGCGGAATCAGCGCCGAGCACTGGTTCGGGGTGGAACCGATGACCGGGCGCGATCTGTTCGCCATCGTGGTGCACGGCGCTCGTACCTCGATCCTGGTCGGCGCCGGGGCCACCACCGTCTCGGTGCTGCTCGGAGTGATCGTCGGCCTCACCGCCGGCTTCTACGGCGGCTGGTACGACCGGATCGTCACCCGGATCATCGACGTCCTGCTCGGTTTCCCGTACCTGATCTTCGTGATCGCGCTCGGCGCGATCGCTCCGACCAGCCTCCCGAAACCACTGCTCCTCGTCGGCGTCCTCGCGATCTTCGGCTGGCCCTCGATCGCGCGGGTGGTCCGCGGTCAGACGCTGGCGTTGAAGCAGCGCACATTCGTGGTCGCCTCGGTCGCGCTTGGCGCAGGTGGCTGGCACCTGCTCAGACGGCAACTACTCCCCAACCTCAGCGCCACGATCATCGTCTACGCCACCATCATGATCCCGTCGATGATCGGCGCAGAGGCCGCACTCTCGTTCCTCGGGGTCGGCGTGCCGCCGCCGACACCGGCGTGGGGCCGCTCGATCGGCGACGCGATCGGCTGGGTCCAGACCGACCCGATGTTCCTGGTCTTTCCCGGCGGGGCGCTCTTCCTCGCCACGCTCTCCTTCAACCTGCTCGGCGACGGCCTGCGCGACGCATTCGACCCGAAGACGCGAGGGCTGCGGCGATGAAACTCCTCCGACTGGTCTCCGGACGCCTGTTCAGCATGATCGTCACGCTGCTCGTGATCAGTCTGCTCACGTACGCGATCTTCGTCCTGCTGCCCAGCGATCCGGCGCAGCTCTCCTGCGGACGACCCTGCACACCCGAACGGCTCGCCGACGCCCGCGCCTTCATGGGCTACGACCAGCCCTGGGTGCAGCAGTATCTGGCCTTCCTCGGCGGGATCTTCACCGGCCGCACCTTCGGCTCCGGGGCTGCCGCCGTGCACTGCGCCGCGCCCTGCTTCGGGTACTCCTTCCAACTGAACGAATCGGTCACCCAGCTCATCCTGGAACGCATCCCGGTCACCTTCTCCATCGCCATCGGCGCCGCCGTGCTCTGGCTGATCATCGGCGTCGGCACCGGAGTCATCTCGGCCGTCCGCAGGGGCACCGCCATCGACCGGGCAGCGATGACGTTCTCCACGATCGGTGTCTCCGCCCCCAGCTACCTGGTCGGCCTGCTCGGCATCCTGCTGTTCGGCTTCACCCTCAACATGGTGCCGGTAAACGGGTACGTGCCGCTGACCGAGGATCCGGTGGGCTGGTTGTGGCACCTGGTGCTGCCCTGGTGTGTGCTCGCCCTGATCTCCGCGGCTGTCTACGCCCGACTGACCCGGGGTCAGATGCTCGACGTGCTGGGCGAGGACTACATCCGCACGGCCCGCGCCAAAGGGCTGCGGGAACGGCGGGTCATCGGCCGGCACGCCCTGCGCAACGTCCTCATCCCGGTGGTCACCGTCTTCGGGCTCGACCTCGGGTCGCTGCTCGGCGGCGCGGTCATCACCGAACGTGTCTTCAGCATGCCCGGCCTGGGCGCCCTGCTGCTGGACGCGGTCGGCAACGTCGACCTTCCGCTGATCATCGGGATCACCCTCTTCTCCGCGTTCCTCATCATCCTCGCGAACTTCCTCGTGGACCTGGTCTACGGCGTCCTCGACCCAAGAGTGGCGCCCTGATGCGCCAACCATCGAAAGGTAAGGCACTGATGAAAAGACGCAGCGCTCTCGCGCTCGCAGCCGTCCTCGCCCTGGCCGGCTGCAACGCGAACCCGGACGTCACACCGGACGCCGGCGGATCGACCGGGGGCACCGAGAAGGGTGGCACGTTGACCATCCTCAACGCCGCCAGCGACATCAACTTCGACCCCGCCAAGAGCCAGAACCTGGCAATCACCACCCTGGGCCTGGTCCTGCGCCGACTCACCACCTGGGAGGTCCAGCCAGGCAAGGCGGCGCAGGTGGTCCCCGATCTGGCGACGGACACTGGTAAGACCACCGACGGCGGCAAAACCTGGACCTTCACCCTGAAGGACGGGCTCAAGTACGCCGACGGGGCTCCGATCACCGCAGGCGACGTCAAGTACGGCATCGAGCGCTCCTTCGCGCCCGAACTCTCCGGCGGCCTCGGCTACCACAAGAGCCTGCTGGTGGGCGGCACCGAGTACAAGGGGCCGTACTCCGGAGCGGACCTGGCCTCGGTCGAGACCCCGGACGCGAAGACCCTCGTCTTCCACCTCAAGACGGCGTACGGCGACTGGCCGTGGATTGTCTCCACGCCGGCGTTCGCACCCGTTCCCAAGGCGAAGGACGACCCGAAGAAGTACAACCAGAACCCGGTCGCGTCCGGCCCCTACCAGGTCGAGTCGTACCAGCAGGGTGTCTCGGTCAAGCTGTCCCGCAACCCGAACTGGGACGCGGGGACCGACCCGGTCCGCACCGCCGGGCCCGACCAGATCACGTTCCAGCTCGGCCAGGACACCACGGTCCAGTCGCAGCGGCTCATCGCCGACTCGGGTGACGACCGCGCCGCCTTCGGCGCCGGCTTCGTGGCGCCCGCCCAACTCGCGCAGATCGAGCAGAACGCCGGCGCGAAGCAGCGGCTGGTCACCTCGGACGCGGGCGCACTGTCGTACCTGGCGCTCAACACCCAGCGCGGACCGTTGAAGGACCTCAAGGTCCGCCAGGCCATCCAGTACGCCGTGGACAAGAAGTCCTACCAGCTCGCCTCCGGCGGCGCCATCGGCGGCGACCTGGCCAGCACGTTGATCACCCCCGGCATCGCCGGACGAGTCGACTACGACCTCTACCCAGCCGACCCGTCGGGGGACGTCGCCAAGGCCAAGCAGTTGCTCGGCGAGGCGGGACAGACCAGCCTGGAGCTCACGCTGCTGTCCGAGAACGACCAGCCGAACCTCGCCAAGTCCCAGGCCATCCAGCAGGGGCTCCAGCGGGTGGGTATCGCGGTGACCATCAAGCCGGTGGACGATGACGCCTGGACCGCCGAGGTCACCGGCGACAAGGGTGACTACGACCTGACCGTCTCCAGTTGGCAGCCGGACTTCCCCAGCGCCAACGGCAACATCCAGCCGCTGTTCGCGTCCAGCGAGATCGGCGGCGGTGGCTACAACATCGCCCGCTACTCCCAGCCCGAGGTCGACACGCTCATCGAGCAGGCCACGGCCGAGACCGACCCGGCGAAGGCACAGGCGCGGTGGGCGCAGGCGGACAAGCGCATCCTGCAGGACGCGCCGGTGGTGCCGCTGACCTACACGAAGAACTCGTTCCTGCACGGGTCGAAGGTGCAGAACTTCTTCGTGCCGTCCTTTCCGGCCTACCCGAACTACCTGAAGGTATCGCTGAAGCAGGGATGACGGTCTCCCCCACGGAGCCACGCCTCACGAAGGCCACCCGGTCACCGCTACTCGCGGTGACCGGGCTGGCCGTCGAGTTCGAGGTGGATGGCGACACGCACGCAGCCGTTCACGACGCGTCCTTCGAGCTGCACGGCGGGCAGGTCCTCGCCCTGGTCGGCGAATCAGGATCAGGCAAGAGCGTCACCGCGATGGCCGCCCTGGGCCTGCTCCCCGCCACCGCCCGGGTCAGCGGCAGCATCACCCTCGACGGCGCCGAGCTGATCGGCGCGGAACCGAGCCTGCTGCGGGAGGTACGCGGCGGCCGTATCGGCACGATCTTCCAGGAGCCGATGACCGCGCTCAACCCGGTCTTCACCATCGGTGACCAGGTCGCCGAGGCGATCCGGGCGCACCGCCCGGTGACACACTCTGCCGCCAACGCCCGGGTTCTGGAGTTGCTCGCCACCGTCGGCCTGGACGACCCCGCGCGAGTGGCGCGGTCGTACCCGCACGAACTGTCCGGCGGCCAACTCCAGCGGGCGATGATCGCGATGGCCATCAGCTGCGACCCGCTGCTGCTGATCGCGGACGAGCCGACCACCGCACTGGACGTGACCGTCCAGGCCGGCATCCTCGACCTGCTCCGCGACCTGCGCACCCGACTCGACATGGCCGTACTCCTCATCACGCACGACATGGGCGTGGTGGCCGACGTCGCCGACGATGTGGTGGTGCTGCGCGACGGTCAGATCGTCGAACAGGCGCCCGTCGCACAACTCTTCGCCGCGCCCCGGCACGAGTACACCACCGCGTTGCTGCACGCCGTACCCACGTTGCCGGAGCTGCGGCTCGCCGAGCCGGAACCGGCGCCGCCGCCGGCGCACGAGCCACGACCGCTCGACACATCGGCCGGTACGAAACCCGTCGCACTGCTCCGCAACGTCGTCGTCGACTACCCGGGAAGGCGGCGCGGCCGGCCGGTCCGGGCCGTGGACGACGTCTCGTTGCACATTGGCCAGGGTGAACTGGTGGCCCTGGTCGGCGAATCAGGCTCCGGCAAATCGACCCTCGGCCGGGCGATTGCCGGCCTGGAACCGGTGACTGCCGGCACGGTGACCGTCGCTGGCGTCGACGTGGGGCACGCCTCCCGTCGGGAACTGCGCACGTTCCGCTCTCAGCTCGGCATCGTCTTCCAGGATCCGGCGTCGTCCCTGAACCCCCGCCGGACGGTCGGCGCGAGCATCGCCGAGCCGTTGTCGCTGCACACCGATCTGCGCCCGGACGCGCAACGCCGCCGCGTCGACGAGCTGTTGGACGCGGTCGAGCTGCCGTCGCGCCTGCGCGACCGCCACCCGTACGAGATGTCGGGTGGGCAACGGCAGCGGGTGGCCATCGCCCGCGCCATCGCCCTGAACCCGGCCCTGTTGATCGCGGACGAGCCCACCAGCGCCCTGGACGTGTCGGTGCAGGCACGGATCCTGGAACTGCTCCGGTCGCTACAGGGCCACTTTGGTTTCTCCTGCCTGTTCATCAGCCACGACCTGGCAGTGGTCGAGCAACTCGCCGACCGGGTGGCGGTGCTGCATCGTGGCCGGGTCGTGGAGGAGGGTCCGGCGAATGATGTGCTGCGCGCGCCCCGGCACCCGTACACGTCGCGGCTGTTGGCGGCGGCACCGGTTGCCGACCCGGCCCAACAGGCGCTGCGGCGGGCGGCGTGGCGCCAGCTCACCAGCGCGTCGAGCTGAGGGGACCACCACGGCTCGAAGTGGATCCTCGCCGAGGCGGCGCGAACGCCCGACGTCGACCAGCCCATCGGTCCCGGCGACGCACACGGGCGGCGGCCCGATCCGACGGTCTCCTATCCGCCCGCCGGCACGCGGCTCCAGATGTCGTCGCATTCGGCGCAGACGGCCTCGGGGATCCATCCGATCCGCCTGAGCGCCGCGAAGATCGCGCAGCCCACGCAGAACGCGAACACGGATTCGAGTGTCGCCGCCACGATCACCGCGCCGAGGACGAGGTATGCCACGAGGTGCTGCCCGAACCCGAGCGCCAGCACAGCGGCGGTCAGGGCCAGCACAGCGCCGATCCCCTGGGCGAACCGCTTGGGCGGCCCGGCGACGAGCTTGGCCCGCACCGGTAGCCGCGGCGTGATCACCCGAGTGACGAGCAGGGCGAGCGGGCTGAGTTTGGGGCCGGTGAGCACCCGCGCGACGAACCCGTACGCGATCAGTGCACTAACCCAGGGCTGGTCCAGCACGATCGTCGCCGTGGTCGACCGGGTCGTGTGCGCCCTGCGCTCCGAGTGGATACCGGCCGTCACCGGCGAACTGATCCATGTCGACGGCGGCACGCCCGCGGGCACGACACCGACGCGCAGCAGTGGCGCGATCTGTGTGATCCGGAGGGCTGTCTCGGTGCGTCGGCGTGGCGCCTCCGGCCCTCGTGCTGGTCGCGGCCACGGTCCCGGGCTGCGGCCGACGGCAGTGCTGACGTGGTCGCGCGGCACGCGTCCTCAGCCAGCGGTGGCGGTCCGCCGGGCGCCCGCTGGCCACACGATGCTGGTCGGGATGTGCCGCTGCCGCGCCCAGCTCACCGTCCGGTCGGTCGCCGCCTCGTGACAGCCGGGCTCCCCGTCCCAGACGGCCACCAACCGGTGCACCCGACGCAGCAACTCGCGGTTGGCGGCCACGTAGGCCGCCGTGCCGGAGTGCTGGAATCCGGTGTGGACGACCTCGTCCGCCCGGCCGAGCAGGTCGTCGAAGGCCGCGCGGTTGGCCGGGGGGATCACCCGCTCCCGGTAGTCGGGCGCCGGCAGCACCACCTCGTACGCGCCACCGGTGGCCAGCACCGCCCGCGCGAACGCCTGGTCGGCGCCGACGGCCAGGCAGGTGACACCCCGCACCGGCCGCCCGCTGATCCGGCGCAACTCGGTACGCAGGGCGTCGTACACGAGCCGTTCGGTGCCGGGGGTCAGGTTGATGTGCCCAGTGACTCCCACCCGGACCGGCCGAGGCTCCCGCGTCATCCGCCGATCCTCTCGCCCGACGCATCACCCGGCGCACGCGGGGCGTCGTCCGGGCCAGCTACCTGCCGCGACGGCGCCGGCGGGTCGGCGGGGGCAGCCGGGTCGGGCGGGTCGGCGGTCAGCCGGATCATCTCGAAGCCGGCGTCGGACAACACCTCCGGCAGCGCCCGGATCTCGTTCCGGTTCATCTCCTGCACGTCCGGCGCCAGCTCGTCCCACGGCCGCAGCGTGGGATGCCGGCGGCGGGCGTCGTCGCGCGGCTCGCCGTACAGCCAGCCCTCCCCCCGTCGCTCCCGACACCACCGCTCGTGCTCCAACCGGGCCAGCTCGTCGATCCGGTCGTCGATGGCCCGGCTGGCGCCCGGGTCCGCCGGGCCGGCTGTGGTGCCGTGTCGGGGCGCCACCACACAGCCGAGGCTCAACAGCTTCGCCGCGATGTCCTGCACGTGAGCACGGTTGGCCCGGCGCAGCGACTCGGGCAGCCGGGCCCAGTCCACCATCGCGGGGGACGCGCCCAGGCGTACCCCCGCGCGCACCTGCGCCTGGACGTACCTGTCGTGGATCTGCCGGGCCAGCCGTTCGGTGAGGTCCTCGGCGATCAACTGGGCGTCGCAGGCCCGGGTCAGCACCGGGTAGAGCTGGAGCCGCCCGTGCACCTCGTCGAGCAGGTCGTGCCGCCGGTCGCCGTGGAACGCGGCGGCGAGAGCCGCCTGCCGGTACACCGGGACGAACACCGTGCTCTCCGCCCGCTGCCAGAGGGCCGGCGTGTCCAACGCCAACTGGAGCCCGGTCCGCTCGTCCTCAGCGCAGACGTAGAGCCGGTCGTAACCGTGGCGCAGCATCCCCGACCCGACCAGACCGTCGAGGTCCAGGTCGTACGCCCGCACCTGGCACGCGCCGGCCAGGAAGGGGTGCCGGGCGCTCGCCAGTTCGAGTTCGGCGGCGGCGTCCGGTGCGACCAGGTCGACGTGCAGCGGTGGCAGGGGCCGACCGGCCGGCGCCTCGGTCTGGCGCAGCTGCCAGTGCCGCGCGCTGGCCACCAGCGCGGCACGACGGAAGCTGCCCCGACCGGCGATGAGGATCCGCACCGGTCGTCGGGGCGCCGAGGGCAGCGGGTGGTGCCGGTGCAGGGCCCGGGCGGCGACGTCGTCGACGTGGAAGTAGTCCAGTCGCAGCCGGCTGGAACCAGCGGCACCCAGGCGTCGGGCCTGCAACGACAGGCACATCTCCGGGTCGTGGACCTGCACGTAGACCCGGGCCGGATGCCGCCGGTCCTGGATGAGGCGGCTCGCGGCGTTGGCGATGGCGTGGTTGCGGTCGTCGTCGTCGGTGCAGGCGTACACGGTGCGGGCGTGCGGCAGGCCGGCGCCGCGCAGCACCTCGGGACTCGTCGGATCCCCAACGACCCCCAGGTAGCGGCGGCGTCGGTACTCCAGTGGCCCGAACGGCTCGGCGCGGACGACGACCACGCGCTCACCCTCGCTGAAGAGCCGGTCGGCGAGCATCTGGGCGAACTGGGAGTCGCCGCAGACCACCGAGTGCCCCCGCGCCCGGCGAGCACGCAGCCGCCGGATCTCGGCGGCCAACAGCAGTCGGCTGGCCTCCACCACGGCGAGCAGGGTGAACAGCGGGGCCGCGAACCGAGCGACCTGCAACTGCCACGGGTACGGGCCGGGATTCTGCAACGGCTCGGCGCCCAGCACGAAGAGCTGAATGTCGTAGTAGACCACGTCGTACAGGTCGTGGCCCGCGCCCGGCTCGGCCCGCAACAGTCGGTCGAAGCCGACGTAGCCGAGCACCAGCGCGGCCACACCGATCACCGCGAAGACCATTCGCAGTGCCCTCCCGGCCGGGCGGTACGCGCCGGGGACCGGACCCGTCATCGACCAACTCCCTCGTCCGGGGGACCGTCGTCGCACCAGTGTCGCCGGACCGACGGCCGATGCCCACCGTCAGCGCGCACCTCCGGACCGACTCGTGCTCGGGCCAGACCGGGCCACTCCGCATCGTATTCGACGCAGTCGATCCGACCGGACCATCGGCACCCCGGCTGATCGGCCCTTTTTGCAGGTGAACACCGCAGCCCGCAGGTGCGGATCGGTCCACCGGGGTGGCCGCCGAAGGCTACGATTGCCAGACGGGCCGGAGGGGGCGCACGAGCGGGTCGGCCTCCGGTCCCCCGCCACCTGGCGCCCAGGCCGGACCTACCGGAGGATCACGGAGATGGACGCAACCGGAGGTCCACCGGCGGCAGGCCCGGTCAATCCCTTCTCGCCGACGGCCGTGGCCCGGGTGACCGAGCAGGGTACGGGCGCGAGCACGGTGGTCACCGCCGCCGTCCGCGACGCGACCGAACAGCTCGACGACTACCTGCACACCGGTGTCGGCGCGGTGGTCGCCCTCGTCGGTGACTACGGCACCGGCAAGACCCACCTCGCTGTCGAGCTGCTGGCCCACGCCCGGAACGTCACCGGAGCCGCCGGGCAGGCGATCTACCTGGACGCGCCCGGGGACACCTTCCTGTCCCTGCACCGGCGGTTCCTGTCCCGGCTGTCCCGCGACACCGTGCGGGAGCTGCTCACCGGATATCTGCCCGACCCCGCGGGCCCCACCTCCTCGACGGACGGTCTGGTCGGGCGGCTGCGGGCGAGCCTCACTGAGGTCACCACCAACCCGGCCTTCGGCACCGCCCTGGCGATGTTGCTCGACCCGGACACCGAGGTGGCCGCCTGGGACTGGCTCTCGGGTCACCCCCCGGGCCCCGCGCTGGTCGCCGCCGGGGTGACGGCCAGCGCGGACGTCGAGGCCACCGCCGTCGAGGCGATGGGCGTGCTGGCTCTGCTGCACTGTCGACGACACGATCGTTTCGTACTGGTCCTCGACGAGCTCGACAAGATCCTCACCGCGGGCGGCCGGCCCGGCCCGGAGACGATGGCCCGCCTGCAACGGCTGCTCGGGGTGTTCACCTCCGCCGGGGCCTTCCTGGTGATCGCCGGGTTGCCCGACATGCTGCACCTCCTCAGCACCGACGTACGGCAGCGGATCGGGCCGATCGTGCGGATGTCGGCGCTGACCGGCGAGGACGTCCGCACGTTCATCCGGCAGACCCAGCTGCGCGCGTCCGGCACGGCCCGACTCGCGCCGTTCACAGTGGAGACCACCGAATACCTGGCCAACCTCGCCGACGGGGTGCCCCGGCGGGTGATCCGGCTCTGCTACCACCTCTTCCAGCGCGCCGCCCAGGCCGGCACACCGGTCACCCACGTCATGGTCCGCGAGGTGGTCCGGGTCCAGTTCGACCTGGCCAACCGGCAGGACGTCGCCGCCGACGTGCGGCGGGTGCTCACCCAGGACGGCTGGTCGTACCAGCGGGATCACCTGGTCGGATCGATGCGCGACCTGCCTGTCGACTTCTGGATCCCCCTGGAGGAACGCAACGCCGGCTGCTGCGTGCTGCTCAGCGAGTCGGTCCTCAAGGCCGAGGAGGTCGACGACCTCAACCGGCGGGTCGTCGCGATCCGGGCGGCAGTTCCGGACAGCGAGGTGATCCTGGTGGTCGTCGGTCACCTGCCCGCGGAGTTCGCCGCGGAACTCGCCGGAACGTTCAGCGTCGAGCCGATCGTCCACGACCCGCAGTCGTTCGCCGAGGACCTGTCGGGCAGCGTCAAGGCCCTGATGCGGCGGCTGGAGCAGGCGATCGGGGCGGACGCGCTCACCTCGGTGCGCCAACGCGTCGAACGCATCCACCGCCAGCAGAGCAACACCCAACGATCCATCGAACACCTGTCGTACCAGCTCGACGAGATGCGGGGCGAGTTGCGGCACGATCTCACCGGCCCGGCCGGGCGGTTGGGCGTCGTCCCGGGGCAGCTTCCGGCGTCGACGGGGGTGACGGCGCCGCTGCCGGGGCGGGTGGCACGAATGTTCGTCGAGGCCGTCGCCGCCCTGGATCAGCTCGCCGGGTTCGAGCGCCGGTTACGCGACGCGTTCGCCCCGCACCGGGTCGCGAGCGTCGGCGGCGCCGACGGCGGGCAGGCGCTACGGTCGCTGCTGCGCTCCCGGGACGTCCAACGCGCGGTCGGCACGTCGGTGGTCCTCCGCCGCCTCATCGAAGCGTTCCGCGAGGGGGTCGAGCAGTGGTATGACGGCCACCGCGCGAATCCCCAACCGACTGACCTGGAACGGCTGGACCTGCTCTGCGAGACGTACGACGGGATCGCCGAGTATCTGCCGCTGTTCCAGTTGGACACCCTCAGTGGGCTGGCCGCCTCCGGCCCGGGCGCGGAGGACGGCGGCGACCCGGTCGAACGATCGCGCACCTGGTCACAGGCCCGGTCGGTCTTCGACGGGCTGGGCGGTCGGGTCCGTCAGTTGTTGCTGGCCGGTTGAGCGCGTCGGCCGGGCTCAGCGTTCCGGCTCCAGTGCCCGCGCCGCCGGGCCATCGCGCATCCGGGGCGGCCCGGTCGGGTCGACGTCCGGCCCGGGTGGGGCGTTGCCGGGGCCGTCGGGGAGGCGCCGGTCCAGCACGGCCGTGGCCAGGGCGTGGATGATGTTGATGACCACGATGGCCGTCGCCACGATCCCCACCGTTCCGGGGAAGTCCCGTTCGAGGACGAGAGCGAGGATCACCGCTGTGATGCCGTTCTGCTGCCCCCAGGCGAGGTAGCGCCGGTCGGCGGTGGGCAGGCCACGGCTGATCGGCAGCGACACCACCAGCTGCGCCGCTACGGCCGCCAGACCGAGCACCACGCCGGGGACGATGTCGACGCCGTGCACGAGCAACAGCCCGAGCAGGAACGAGGCGACCAGGTACGCCGCCTGGGTGGAACGGCCGACGACGGGGCCCAGTCGGGGGCGGAAGAAGAGCCCGGCCAGCGCGATGCCGAGCATGAGGAACTGCCAGGCGGCGAAGAGGACCAGCGCGATCAGCAGCGCCACGGCCAGCCAGTTGAGTGCCGTACGGACCCGGGGGCGGGGGGCGTCGTCGCGCAGGCCGGCGGCGTGGAGCAGCCGCCACAGCAGCCAGGCGCCCACGGCGAAGGCCACGTTGGCGAGCAGGCCGAGCAGCAGGTCCAGCGGCCGGTCGCTGATCGCGCCGGCGAGCGCGCCGCCGCCACCTCCGCTGAGGTCCAGGGCGAACGCGGAGACGTAGACGGTGAGCAGCACGGTGATCGGGTCGTCGAAGGACGCCCAGATGGACAGGATGGAGCGCGCTCGGGCGGACGTGCGGTCGGGGCGGCTCATCGCGGCCACCGCGAGCGGGTCGATCTGGGCGACGGCGACGCCGAGGACCAGGAACGCGGGGTCGCCGAAGACCAGCACCATGACCGCGGCGATGAGCGCGGCCTTGGCGACCACGCCGACGGTGACGGCCAGCAGTACGGTGCCCAGGTGGGCGCGGACCTCGGCGAGGCTGATGTCCCGGGTGCTGCCGACCAGGCCGACCGCCAACAGGACCGAGGCGAGCATGAGGTAGGCAGGGGAGCCTTCGAGCCCGCCCACGTCGCCGGCCCAGGCCAAGAGCAGCCCGGCCAGGGCGGCGACCACCGGCGCTGCTCTCCTCAGTCCGGTCACGGCCACCCAACCGACACGTCGAACCCCCGTTGATTCGAATCGAGGATATCGGCGCTGGGCGATCACCTCAATCACAACCCACGGGGACCGCCGGCAGAGTTCAGGCCGGCCGCGTGAGCCGTCGGGCCACCGCCGCCATCTCCTGGTCGGCGACGGCGACCCGGTCCTGGTCCAGGGTGACGCCCACCAGGTAGTCGTCGGCGGAGAGCCGGTAGTGGTAGACGGCGCCCATCTCCACGTCGAGCACCAGCCGGGTGACGTCCCCGGCGACGGCCCGGCGCAGGTCCCGGCTCACCTGTAGGGCCAGCAACGACAGGTCCCCGGCGAGGCGCTGGTAGCGGTCACGCCGATCCGCCACCGTGACTCCCCGGTTGAAGAACGTGTCCAGGTCGGGGTGGCCGAGAATGTCGACGGCCCACGCCTGCTCACCCGCCCGGTGGTGGCTCAGGTAGTGCAGGCACCCAGGGCGCAGCGCCGCCATGACCGCTTCGTCGGGCGTGGACGACCCGGTCAGGTGCGGCTGGAAGCCGTCCGTCGGCGCGCTGGTCGGCAGCGGCTCGTCGACCACCTCACCTTCCCAGCCGCCCGGGTTCTGCGACCGCTGCCGCAGCAGCCGGCGCAGGTCGGTCGCGGCGTGCGCGGCGGCCTGGTCGACGACGCTGACCCGAGCAGGGTCGGCCACCGGCGCGGTGTCCGTTCCGGGCACGGCGGCGAAGCCGACCACGTGCTCGTTGCCCACCACCGAGTTGCAGAAGACGAGACCCGCGCGGGTCTGCACCACAGTGCGGATCAGCGCCCCGCTGTGCAACTCGCCCAGCCGACGGTTCAGCTCGCTGACCCGGTACACCAGTTGGGCGCCGACGCGGCGGTACACGTCGCGCTGCTCCTGCGGGGTGGTCTCGTCGCCAGGTACCGGGGTGGATGGGTGGGCGAGCAGGTCCAGCGCGAAGTCGAGCACCCCGGTGGTGTAGTGGGCCACGTGGTAGACGCCGCCGCCACCGAGCAGCAACCCCCGACAGAGGTCACGCTTCTTCAGGAAACCCGGGACGTCCTGCTCGGCCGTCTCCTCGATCAGGACGTCGTGCAGTTCCGGATCGGTCACCAGGTCACTCCCTCAACTCTGCGGCACATCGATGTCGGTATCGGTCAGGACGGCAGCACCACCGGGAGTGCCGTCGCGCAGCGCGCGGACCGCCATGAGGTTCGCGGCGGCGTCCCGGGTCACCGGATGGCCGCGGCCGAGGTAGTTCAGGGCGGTCGCGTGCGCCTCCTCCTGCGTCGACAGCGCGCCGCCCAGGTCGCCGCTGGCGGCCAGGTGGCCGGCCTGGGCGGTGCTCGCCGCCAGGGTCCACGGGTGCGCGTCGCCAAGCTTGGCGCGCAGCGACCGCAGACCGCGCTCGCCATACCAGACGGCCTGGTCGGACTCCCCCAGACCGCGCTGGAACAGACCCAGATTGACCGAGCAGACGGCGGTGAAGGGGTGTCCCGCCGCCAGCTTCCGCTCGTAGCCACGCAGGCAGCGCATGGCGCTCTTCACGGCGATCCCGGCGTCACCGGCCCGGTAGTAGTCGGCTGCCAGGCTGAGCAGGCTGCCCCGGGTGAGGGGGTGGTCCTCGCCGAGGTTCTTGACATAGCCGCTGTACGTCTCGGCGCTGCGCTTCTTGGCCGGAATGATCAGACCGAGGCGGCGTTCGGTGACGGCGAGGCTGCGGTGCACCCGCAACTCGTCGAGGAGGCTGCCGCTGGGCAACTCGTGGATGCGGGCCAGGGCCTCCCTGAGGGTGGCCAGTGACAGCTCGTACTCGCCGACCTCCCGCTCGCACGTGCCGACCTGGCACGACGCCCGCCAGGTCCGCGGGTCCTCCGGGCCGAACAGCAGCATTCGGCGGTCGCGTTCCTGGCGAGCCAGCCGCAGGGCCTCCGGGGCGTCACCGGTGAGCAGGAACGAGATGCCGAGGTTGTTCACCGCCATCCGGGTGCTCGGGTGGTCGTCGCCGACGATCTCGCGAAAACCCTTGAAGGTGGCCTGGTCCTCGACCAGGGCATCCTCGAATCGGCCCAGACCGCGCAGGTCACCACCTCGACCGCGACCGGCGACGAGGGTGTGGACGTGGCGCAGCCCGTAGCGGCGGCGCTGTTCGCCGAGGACCCGTTCGTCAAGGCGCAGCGCCTCCTGGTGGTTGCCCAGTGCCCGATGCAGATTCGCCGTCTGGACGAACAGCCGCATGGTCAGCTGGTCGAGCTCGTCGCCGTCGTCCCACTGGTCGCAGGCCGCCGAGGCCAGCAGCAACGCGGAACGCCAGGCATCACTGTCGTTGGACAGGTACAGGTGGCGCACCTGCTTGACGACCCAGTGCCGGACCTGCCGGTCGTCGGAGTCCAGCGCGCCGGTGGGGACGAGGTGCTGTTGCAACTCGTCGAAGACGTCGGCGTAGCGGCGACCGTCGGCCTCCGGGTCGGTCGGGGCGTAGCCGGCGAGCCCCTGGAGCACCTGCCGGTGCCGCTCACCGCGCTGCGGCTCGGGGATGGCCTCGCGAAGCAGCACCTGGATGGCGCGGTGCATCCGCAGCGCCGACCCGTGCCCCCAGTCGACGTCGTAGAGCGCGAAGCGGGCGCCGACGGTGAGGACGAGGTCCACCTCGTTGGCGTCGAGCAGCAACTCGTCCACGTCGGTGCCGGACGCGGCGGCGAGCTGGGTCAGCATCGAGGTGGACCGCAGCAGCGGCAGCCCGATGCCCTCCGGGGAGAGGAAGGCACTCAGCTCGGCCAACCGGATGGCCAGTTCCCCGAAGGGGGTTGCGCGCAGCGCCTCCAGCGTGACCCGCAGGACCCGGGCGACGCTCGAGGTGTGCGATCCGGGGATGTGTTCGCCGGGATCCTCGTCGGACTGCCCGTCCAGCGCGACCAGCAACTCCCGGACGCCCTGGCCCACCGCCTCCAGGCTGGGCACCCCGGCGCGTTCCAATCCCAGGGCACGTTGCCGCATCCAGGCGGTGGCCAGACGCAGAGCCAGCGGCAGGTGTTCCAGCGCCACCGCGATCGACCGGGCGTCCTCGGTGCTGATGCCGAGCACCCGGCGCAGCATCGCGACGCTCTCGTCGCCGGTCAGCGCGGCGACCTCCAGTGGAGAGGGCAACCCGGAGGAGCCGTCGTCCCGCGAGGTGATCAGGACGTGGCCGACACCGTCTCGCGGCCGGAGGCCGGTCAGCACGTCGGCGTCGTCGGCGTTGTCATAGATCAGCAACCAGCGCGGGAACGCGCCGTCGGCGGCGGAGAGCGCCTTCAGTGCGGCCTCGGCCGCACCGGTGCTGTCCACCGCCTTGATCTCGTTGGCGAGCGCACCGAGCCCGGTCTGCACGGTCTCCCGGTCCTGGGCGGGGATCCACCAGACCACGTCGTAGTCGTAGGCGAACCGGTGGGCGAACTCCCGGGCCAGCTCGCTCTTGCCGACGCCCGCCCCACCGGTGAGGGTCACCGGGCCGTCCTCGCTGGTGAGGTGGTCGCGCAGCCGCTCAAGATAGTCGTCGCGGCCGACGAACGACAGGTTGCGGGGAGGCACGTTGAACCGCACCCGACGGTCCGGGTCCGCCGGGAAGCGTGGCACGTTGCGCAGGTCGCCGGACGGTTGCGCGGGGGCGATCAGACCGAGTTGGCTCAGCAGCAACGACTGTGCCCGGACGGCGTCGGCCGTGCGCAGATCGACGACCCGTTCGGGCCCGAACGGCTCCCGCCACGCCTCGCCGGTCACCAGCACGCCGAGGACCTCCTCCGGCCGGCCAGCCAGGTCCGGGCGCAGCCCGGCCAGGTCCGTCCCGGCGGTCTCGGCGAGATCCGGCGAGAGAACCGCCAGCACCGTGCCGTGCGGCGCGACGTCGAGCTGCGTGCCGGGGCGCACCGCCCGCAGGTGGGGCCGAACCCCGGCGCGGCGCAGTTGCCCGCCGATCCAGTCCGCCCAGGGCCGGTCGACCGGGTCGTACGCCACGGCGATGTCGCCGAGATCCTCCGCCGGGTCCAGCAGCACGGCGTGCCGGTAACGTCGGCGGATCCGCTCCGGGACGGGCGCCGCCCGGGTGACCTCGCCCCCGCTGATCCACTCCGTGATCCGCTCGTACGCGGTCAACGGGCTGTTGGCGTCGTCCGGCTCGTCGCCGAGCACGGACAGCACGTCGTCGAAGGTGTCGTAGTTGTGCGCCGGCACCTCCACGATCCCCGCTGCGGCGGGGCCGAGGGCGTCACCCGGCGGCTTCTCCAGCAGCCAACCGAAGGCCTGCCGGACGTAGTCACGGGAACCACCGTGCCCGGGCTCGGGACCCTCGTGCAGGGTCGGCGCGGCGAGCACCCGGATCCCGCCGGCGGCCCGCTGCTGCAGCTCCTTGGCGAGCCCGGCGGCCTGTTGCACGGACAGCCGGCGGGGTGGCATGCAGACCACGGCGACGTCGCTGAGCACCGCGCAGTGCGTGATCCCCGGTGCGCTCAGGTCCACCGGGGCGTCGATGAGGACGTAGTCGTAGTCGGCCTGCTGGAGCAGCTGCCGGATGCGGGCGGCATCCCCGGTGGGCAGCCCGTCGGTGGTGGCGCCGAGCCCCACCATGCTGAACGTCGCGGCCGAGCCGGACACCGCGTACCGGTAGAGGGTGCCCTGCTCGGGCGCGGCCGGCGCGATCACCGTCGAGGGTGGCACCAGCGGCACGTCCGGTGCGGGGGTGAGCGCGGTGGCAAGGTCCTCGCCCAACTCCCGGGCCGCCGAGACGGCGTCCACCTGCACCGGGCGCAGGAAGTCGTAGACCCGTGGGGTCTTCGGGCACCAGTCGACGGCGAGCACCTTCTTGCCGTTGCCGGCGAGGATCCAGGCGACGTTGGCCACCGCGCTGCTGCGGCCGGTGTCGTCGGCGGGTGACACGAACGAGACGATCGTGGCGACACCCGGCGTCTCGTCCCTACTGATCTTCATCGGTCTCCCCCGGCCCGGGCGGTGGTGTGGGTTGCCTGCGTCGTCGCGGCACCCGTGGGGTCAGTCGTCGCCATCGAGGGCGCTTTCGAAGCCTGCGTACTGGTCGACGGCGGCGCGGCGGTCGAGTCGTGCCAGTGCGGCCACGAGCACACCACCCGGGATCGCGTCCAGCTCGGCGAGGTCCATGTCGGTCAGGTCGATCAACTCGGAACGGAGGTCGTCCTCTTCGGTGTCCATCACCGACCACCGCCTGTCTCCGTGTCGTGCCGCGCCCGGTCGGCCCACCGCCGGGCCAGACATCGACCGGTCGCCAGCTCCGCTGAGTGTGCTCATGATAACCGTGCGCCGCCTCGACGGCCGACACCCGGACGGCGGCCGGACCAGGTAGGACGGGCCCGTCCCGGCGCCGGCCGGTCATTCGCGGCACCCGGAACGTCATCTGTCGATGTATGCTCCACTCTGGCAGGTGGCCCGACCGGCGACCGACAGGACGGCGGAGCGTCTGATGCCCGGACCCGTTGGTGGTCACCGGCCGTCACCCGGCACGGTGGTCCTCCCCGCGCCAGTGCGGCGTCCGTCTCCTTTCCGACAGTTCGTGGTGAAGCTGCACAGCCGCTGCGACCTGGCCTGCGACTACTGCTACGTGTACACGATGGCCGACCAGCGCTGGCGATCCCGACCCCGGACGATGTCGGCGGCGACACTGGCCCGCACCGGTGAGCGGATCGGCGAGCACGCCCGCCGACACCGGCTGGGCGGGGTGAGTGTCGTGCTGCACGGCGGCGAGCCGCTGTTGGCCGGGGTTGCCGGTGTCGAGCGGGCCGTCGAGCTGCTGCGGCGCGGTGCCGCCCCGGTGCCCGCGCGGATGACGGTGCAGACCAACGGCGTCCGACTGGACGGCCCCTTCCTGCGTCTGTTCGACCGGCTCGACGTGGGGATCAGCGTCAGCCTCGACGGGGACCGCGCGGCGCACGACAGGCACCGGCGAGGGTCGGACGGTCGGGGCAGCCACGACCGGGTCGAGGCCGCACTGCACCAGTTGACCGGATCGTACCGGCGGCTGTTCAACGGTCTGCTGTGCACCGTGGACCTGCGCAACGACCCGGTCAACACCTACCGCAGCCTGCTGGCCCACAGTCCCCCGACGATGGACTTCCTGCTGCCGCACGGCACCTGGTCGTCGCCGCCCCCGGGCCGCCCCGCCGACCCACGGCAGGCCCCGTACGCGGACTGGCTGACCGCCGTCTTCGACGAGTGGTACGCCGACGACAGTCGACGGACCCGGATCCGCCTCTTCGACGAGATCATCCAGCTGTTGCTGGGCGGCTCCTCCCGGCTGGCCGGGGTGGGGGTCAGCCCGGTCGCCGTGACGGTGGTGGAGACCGACGGGGCGATCGAGATGGACGACACCCTCGGCGCCGCCCACGCCAGTGCCGGCAGCACCGGCCTGCACGTCGACCGGGACACCTTCGACGCCGCGCTCGACCAGCCCGGCGTGCGGGCCCAGCAGGCCGGGGCAGCCGGGCTCTGCGCCCAGTGCCGCGCCTGCGAGCTGCGCCAGGTCTGCGGCGGCGGCCTCTACACACACCGGTGGCACGCCGGCCGCGGCTTCGACAACCCGTCGGTCTACTGCGCCGACCTGTACCAGCTCATCGCTCACATCCGCAGCACCCTGCGGCGGGACGTGACAGCACTGCGGGAGGCGCACCGGTGACGACAGCCGGGCACCGGCTACCCCGAGCCGTCCTCGACGGGCTCGCCACCGGCGGAGGCGGCCCGACCGCCCTTGAGCTGTTGCGTGCCGCCCAGCACAGCAAGAACCTGCTGCTGGTCCGGGCGCTGGTCGTCCTCACCCATCGGGTGGACCATCCGGACCGGGCGGCGGTCGAGGCGGCGTACCGCGTGGTGGGTGGCCTCGACCGGGACCAACGCCAGGCGGCGTGGGGTCATCCCCCGGTGGCCGCCTGGGCCTTCGGCACCGCGGCACTGCTGCGCCGGGGTGACGAGCGCGCGGCGGCGTACCCCGGTCTGCTCGCGGCGGTCGCCGCCGCCGCGGTGGTGCGGGCCCGCGCGGACGCCGACCTGGACGTGCCGCTCGACCCGGCCACACCGGGCCGGCTGGACCTGCCCGGCCTCGGCACCCTGCGGGTCGACCCCGCTGCCACCCGAGCCCGCGTGCGCTGCGCGGGTGGGCGGGCCGAGGTGCGCTGCGCCGGGCAGCGGACCGAGATCGGGTACGACCACCCGCCCGACCACCGCTGGCGGCCGGTCCCCGAGCTGCGTGCCACCCACGGCGGGCTGGCGCTGCGGCTGCTGCTGGACACCGGCACCTGGCGGCACGTGCCGATGGCAGCCGAGGCCCGCGCCCACCCGATCGCCGGTTCGGTGCGCGACCCCGGCCGATGGCAGCACCGGCTGCGCGGGGCGTGGCGCCTGCTCACCGACGAGCACCGGGCGGTCGCCGAGGAGGCGTCGGTGGCGCTCCGCGCGCTGGTGCCCCTCGACCCGCCGCGATCCGGGATCCGTAGCGGCACGTTCCACCACGGGTTCGGCGCGGTGGCGATGTCCCTGCCGCCGGATCCCCGCTCGGCGGCGGTCACCCTCGCCCACGAGATCCAACACCTCAAGCTGGCCGCGCTGGCCGACCTGTTCCCCCTGGTGGAGCCCGGTCCGGATGAGTCGTTCTACGCGCCGTGGCGACCCGACCCCCGCCCCCTGGAGGGCCTACTGCACGGCGCGTACGCCCACCTGGGGGTGGCCGGCTTCTGGCGACGGCAACGGCTCGTCGAACGGGACCGGGCGGCCCGGCACCACGCCGAGGTCGAGTTCGTCCGCTGGACCCGAGCGGCCCGGCAAACCGTGCGGGTGCTGGCCGCGCAGCCACGCCTGACCCCGGTCGGCCGGCGCCTGGTCGACGGCATGGCACCGGTCCTCGACCGGTGGGCCTCGGAACGGGTGACTCCCACCGCGGTGGACGACGCCGGACGGCTACTCGCCGCGCACCACGCCCACTGGGAGCGGGCCGAGGCGCGACGGGGGTGACAGCGAGGCTTGCCGACCTCCTCTACGCTGTGCCGCATGGGGGACGCTAACGGGCAGCCCAGCCGACGTGAGTGCTTCGTCATCGCTCCGATCGGCCAGGAGGGCTCCGAGATCCGCCGCCGCAGCGACCAGATCCTCAAACACGTCATCCGCCCGGTCGTCGAGGCGCGGGGCTACCAGGCGATCCGGGGTGACGAGATCGAACGCGCCGGCCTGATCACCTCGCAGGTGCTCGACCGGATCATCCAGAACGACCTGGTCATCGCCGACCTCACCGACCAGAACGCCAACGTCTTCTACGAACTGGCGGTGCGGCACGCGCTTCGCAAACCCTTCGTCCAGCTGATGGCGAAGGACCAGCAGCTCCCCTTCGACGTGCAGGGGATGCGGACGATCCTGGTCGACCACACCGACCTGGACAGTGTGCACTCGGCCAAGGAACAGTTGGGCCGCGCCATCGACTCGATCACCACCGACGCCGACATCGTCACCCCGATGTCGGTGGCGCTCACCCTGCAGGACCTGCGCGGCTCGTCGAGCCCGCACGAAACCGGTCTCTCGCAGGTCATCGAGACACTGCCGCAGATGATGGACATCCTTCAGGACCTGCAACGGCAGGTCGGCGGCGGCGGCCCCGTCGAACCCTCCGAGGCGGACGACCACCGGCGGCTGCGCAGCCTCATCGTGTCGCTGACCGACCGGGGCGCGGTGACCGAGCAGGACCTGGCCAGCCTGGCCGGCGGCGCCAGCAGCAAGTTCGACAAGTGGGTGCAGCACCTCATCCAGCGCTCGGGCGGGGCTGGCTGAACGGGCGCCGGCTCGAAGAGCGCGGTTCCTGCGGATGGCGGAGCTGCTGGAGCGCCCGGTCGACGAGGTCCGCACCGACTTCGACAGGCCCAGTGCAGCGTGAGCACGCCGGTCTACGTGCTCGACACGGGCGCCCTGCTGGCCTACGCCGATGCGACAGTTACCGTGCCGTTGGTCTGCCTGATCGAGGCGTACAGCCTGCTCGACCACACCGAGCATACTGGCGGGTTCGGATATCAGAACGTGCGGGATGCCAGGATCAATTGGCGGCCATCGTGATGCTGGCTCAGCCCTCGAACCGCGTCCACGGGATCTCGAGACCACGCAGTGGGCGTAGCACGCTACGGTGCGCCGCGCCGATCCACATCGAGAACTTCCCGTGCCCGGAGTCGGTCACTTCGGCGATCATGCCTGGCGCGACGAAGAAGCGCGTCGAGTCATTCGGCCAGCGCCATGGCTTCCACGGCAGCGGTGTCAATCTTGCGGTGACTATCTCAACGTGCTCGGCTTCGAGCTCGGTGCTCAGGGCCTTGTAATGGGCGTTCATCATCGTCTCGTACACGGCGAACTTGAGAAGGAAGCCGCTCATCCGCTCGTGCTCGGGCCGCAGCCCGTAGTCGTCTTGGTCGATCCACACCACGGGGTCGGCGTCCGAAGGGTCGAAGAGCCAGATGAAGCCTCCCTGGTTTTCGTGTCCGAAATCGATGAGGCCATCGTGTGCCAGCTTCCACTCTTCCGGGCGTCTCAGGAAGTTCTGCTGGCCGAGGAGGGCCGGCCGATGCCGGGCCAGCCGGTAGAAGGCGGTCAGCGGTTCGGGCAGAGTCCAGCCACTCGAGGGGAACTCGCCGAGATCCTCGTCGGTTTCGGGGACCCAGCCTTCGACGAATTGGTTGAGTGCAGTGGTCGGGCTGGCCTGGATGTTGGCGAGCCAGGTCTGGTCAGGCAGAGTGTCGGGTTCGGTCGGCGGCCGGACGCGGTCCAAGAGGTCGCCGGTCAGTTCTGGGGTGATTGTCAGCTCGGCACTGATCATGACCCCGTTGCTGTGGTGGCTCTGTTCGTGCTTGCCGAGCCCGAGGTAGAGACAGCCCGCGGGAAGGCGGGTCAGCAGGTGGATTGGCCGGACATCGCGTCGTCCCGCCCAGCTCCATTGCGGCGAGGTTGGCGGGTGGCCGAACAGCCGAACTCCGACTGCCCCGACGAGTGGCCCGTGCAGGTGGAACCGACGACTGTTCGATACGCCGCTGACATCCAGACCGTTTCCCCGCTCAGCGATGATCACCATGGCGTCGTTGCCGAGAAAGACGGACGCGCCGTGTGTCTCGCAGACGATGATGTCGTCGCCGGCGAGGCGTATCGCGGCGTGCTCGGTCAGGGTGTCGTTCGGGGCAAGCGGCACGGCGGGGAGCCTATCGGCTCGGTGTTTGGTGAGGTTGCCGCTGGGCGAACTCGAAGTGTCGTGGTCATTTGCCGCGTCGGCTAAATGTCGCTGCGTAGCCGGTTCTGGTGTTGCCGGCCGCTTGCGACCAGGCGGTTGCTGTGTGGATGTGGATGCCCAGCAGCTGCTGAGGACGACCGGTGGCAGCTCGGCACCCAGCTCCATCAGCGCGGTGGCGCGGCCAGCGCGGGTGAAGAAGCCGAGATCGGTCAGTCGGATGCCCATGCGGGCCGCACTGATCCCGGTGGTCGAATCGGTGACGTGGTCAATGCGCAGAACGACGATCCGGCTGACGGACTGGCCGTACAGCAGCACGAGGCTGGCAGCGACCCGGTCGATGGTGGACGATCCGCGTCACTCCTGACCGAGTCAGGCACGCAGCACCCGCCACCGCCGGGCGGGTAGGGGCCAGTCACTGTCGACGAAAGCCGTGCTGGTCGGCGCATGGGGACTGAGCCCGGCCAGCTCAGTTCGACTTCGGAATGGGCGTACCAAGCTCCGCTGGTGGTGGTGGGGTCGAGTGGATGCGGCGGTCGAGGCGGATGGCGGCGAAGCCCAGGGCGGACACGGCCGTCACGATCAGTAGGTCGGTGGCGGCGACCGGTTCGGTGCCGAGCAACTCGCGCAGCGGCGGCGCGTAGATGGCGGCGAGTTGCAGCAGCAGCGCCGCGCCGACGGCGGCGAACAGCATGGGGTTGGCCGCGGTGCCGGGGCGGGCCCGTGATCCGAGGGCCACGGCGAGTTGGGTGAGGCCCAGGGCGAGGAACGTCAGGGTCTGCCAGGGCCGGTCGGTGGTGTCGAGGACCGCGCCGAGCCGGTTCGATTCGGTCTCGTCCGGGCCGACGAGGCGGAAGTTTCGGTACTCGACGTTCGCTGCCATGACGTCGCGCAACCACCCGCCCAGCACCCGCGTCGCCTCGGCGATCTCACCGGCCTTGACCGCGTACTCACGGAAGTCGGGTAACTCCAGGTCGCGGGGGAACCGGCCACCGTTGGTGTGCGGGTTCGCCGACATGCGCAACTCGCCTCGGGGCAGCCAGTCGACGACCCAGGACTGCGGTGCGCCGTCGGCGTCGAACAGCTCCTCCGGACGGTAGGAACGCAGCCACGTCTGCAGGGAGTCGAGATGGGCGGCGTCGTCGCGGGCCGCCGTCAGCGGGACCTGGTGGGCGCGCCACGTTCCCTCCACCTGCAGCCCGTCGACGACCTTCGGACCGGTCCACCCCTTGGGGGTACGCAGCACGATCATCGGCCAGCGCGGCCGGCCGGTGACCCCACCCTCGCGGGCGGCTCGCTGAATCTCGGTGATCTCGTCGAACACGACGTCGAGGGTGGCGGCGAGGAGCTGGTGGACGGTGGTGGGGTCGTCGCCGGCGACCAGGTAGGGCTTGTGGCCGTAACCCTCAAGAAGGTTGCGGAGTTCGTCGTCGCCGATACGGGCCAGGATGGTCGGGTTGGCGATCTTGTAACCGTTGAGGTGCAGGATCGGCAGCACGGCACCGTCACCGACCGGGTCGAGGAACTTGTTCGAGTGCCACGACGCGGCCAGCGGGCCGGTCTCCGCCTCACCGTCACCGATGACACACGCCACGACCAGGTCAGGGTTGTCCAGGGCCGCGCCGTACGCGTGCGACAGCGAGTAACCCAACTCACCGCCCTCGTGAATCGACCCAGGCGTCTCCGGCGCGACATGCGACGGAACCCCGCCGGGAAAGGAGAACTGCGTGAACAACCGCCGCATACCGACCGCGTCCTGCGGTATCCGCGGGTAGATCTCCGAGTAGGTGCCTTCCAACCAGGTGTTCGCGACCAGCCCGGGGCCACCATGACCCGGGCCGGCCACGTAGATGACCTCCCGGCCGCGAGCGGCGATGATCCGTGACAGGTGGGCGTAGAGCAGGTTCAGACCGGGAGTGGTGCCCCAGTGCCCGAGCAGTCGCGGCTTGACCTGCGCGGGTTGCAGCGGTTCGCGCAGCAGCGGGTCACCCATCAGGTAGATCTGCCCAACCGACAGGTAGTTTGCCGCCCGCCAGTACGCGTCGATGCGTTGCAGCTCGTCGGAACCCAACGCAGCAGGGCCTGAGAGAGCCGGAAAAGGATAAAGATGTAAATCACATCGAAGAACAATTCGACGTAGGTGGCCTGCTTCGGCTGGCCAAGATCGCGGACCAGCCCGGGGCGCTTCGTTTTCACTCCAACCCGCTTCTTCACCCGTCCGGTCTACCGGCTCCCGGAAGAGTCATACCACGGGCAAGTCAGACCGACGGGCGATTTGTTCATCGTCGCAGATGCTCCGATGACGCCACTGCATCCGGGACTGTGGATGAACCCGGGCGGTGTAATCGATGTGTCTAATTACCCCGGCAGGAGATCCGTTTCATGGTTCGGTGAGGGCTTGCCGGGCGTAGTGGCTGATCTTGGCTTGTTGTGGTGCCGACGTCGGCAGCCCGAACAGCCGATGATGTCGGCAACGCGTCGTGCGGGTTCGATGATCAGGGCGTGGAACAGCCGCGTGCCCCGAATACTGGCACGAGCCCGCTACCGGCTACCAAGGACCGGTTCGGCCCTGTCTCCTGTCCACTCGAGGCAACAGGAAACACGTTCCGGATCCGAAACTGATCGACGCATCCTGATGACAGCGAGCTGGTTCACCGGCCAGCCCCGATCATCGAGGAGAAGCACGATGTCGAAGAGCAATACGGCGGTTCGCCGCCGTCTCGCAGGGATCGCCGCGATCGTCGGTGCCACCGGCGCTCTCCTTGGCGCGACGGCGATGCCCGCGGCGGCGGCGGGACCGTACATCAGCTCCAACTCCGGCGGCGCCAACATCCGCAGCTGCGCCAGCACGGGCTGCTCGTCCAACGGCTACTACGGCAACGGTACGGGCGTCACGATGCTCTGCTGGGTCGACGCCCAGTGGGTCTACCCGCCCAGCTCCAACTACGCGTCCAACCGCTGGTTCAGGGTCAACAGCCCGACGAGCGGCTACATCCACTCATCGCTTGTCGCGAACCAGGTATCGACGCCGGCGTGCTGATCGGGGCGGTGGTCCGGCGGCCGGGGTCCCGGTCGCCGGGCCACCGCCACCGGGCGCCCCAGCCGGAGCACCGCCGTGCGAAGCCTGAGATTGATACAGTTACGGAGTGTCCTGCGAAGACGACTCTGCGCCGTGACGAGTGTGCGGGACGACAGGCGCGAGTCGCCGACCGACAGTGCGGAGCGGCTGGGAGAGTGCCTTCGCCGGTGCCGGGAGGCCGCCGGCCTGTCCCTGTCGGGGCTTGCCCGAAGGGTCAACTACAGCCGGGGTTATCTCAGCAAGGTGGAGACCGGCCGCGCGCCGGGCAACGTCCAGCTGGCGCGGCGCTGCGACGACGCACTGGCGACCGACGGCATCCTGGCCAGGCTCGCGCAGGCGCAGTTAGGCGATTCCCGACCTCCCCGGGCGGCCCAGCCGAGCGACCGGACGCGGGACCCGGCGACCGGCTGGCCGCGACAGCCCGGCCCTGACGAGGCGATGCCACAGCGCAGACCCGACGATCCGTTGCACCAGGGTGAGCTGCCGATCGGCTCGGCTACTGCGGTCGCCTTCATGCTCGCGCTCGACGAGGCCCACAACGCGCTGCGCGCGGTGGCCCGCACCAACCGGTCACCTGCGGCACGCCGTGACCCGGCCAACGGGACGCTCGACCACGCCGGGGTGTACGCGATCCGCGAACGTCTTCTGGCGCTGGGCACGGTGCCGCTGGTGACCGCGGCAGAAGTCGCCTTCCTCCGCCTCGTCGCGATCCGCGACGCGATCCGGGCCGGGGCGGGCCTGGCTGAGGCCGACTACCACCGGGTCTACCACCCCTTCGCCGAGGCGCTCTGGCTCTTCCGGATGGCCGTGCGAGTCGAACTGGGACAGCCACCGCTGACTCCGGACGCGCTCGGCCGGGCGGACTGGTCCGATCGCGAACGCTGCCGCGACTGCGGCGAGCCCTACCAACCCTCCGAGTGACCAGGACCGGTTGGTCTCAGCCGAGCGTGCTCAGTACGGCCGCCGCGGCCTTCGCGCTGGTGACCCGCTCGGCCATGGTCCGCCGGATCCGTTCGGCGATGGCGAAGGACCCCGGCGGGTCCCGCAGGATTCGCGCCGTTTCGAAGGCCCAGCGTTGGGTGTCGGTGGGTTCGTCGTCCTCGACCGGCAGTACGACCAACGCCGCGTCCTCCGCCGGCAGCACCTCGCGGAGCAGCCCGCCCAGCCCGCTCCTCGCGCTGACCAGCAGCGGGGTGCCGGCGACAATGGCCTCGCACCCGACGAGGCCGAACGCCTCGGCCCGGGAGGGCATCAGCGCGAGGCACGCCCGGCGCAGGTCGGCCCGCAGGTCGTCCTCGCGGGTGGAGTAGGCCCGGGGGGTGACCTGTAGGGTGCGCCGGCCCGCCCACCCGAGCACCAGCTCCCGCAGCCGACCATGTTCGGTCGGCGGTACGCCCCGCAGCACCAGTTCCGGCTCGGTGCCGCCCAGACTGAGCAACTCTACGGCCGCTCCCACCGCCCGGGCGGCCAGATCCAGCCCCTTGACCGGCCAGTCGTCGAGCCGGCCCGTGAGCACCACCTGGCGTTGGTGCCACCCGGGCGGGACGCGGAGCGTATCGTCGTCGAGCTCGAAGCCCGGATCGATCCGGCCCGGAGCCGGGGTGTCCGGATAGGCGGAGAGGTCGCGGCCGAGGAGACCGTGCAGCAAGGGGCCCACCCCGAACGCCCGGGTCGCGGTACGGGCCAGCTCGATGTCCTCCTTCCAACGATCCTCCGCGATGGCCCCGGCGTCCGGCCGGTCACCCCGCTGCCATTCGATGTGGTCCGACCAGGTGTGCACGATGTGCGCCCGAGCCGCCGCGGGGAAATGGTCCTCGACCTGGATCCGGGCGTGCCCGCCGGTGATCCGGCCGTGTCCGACAACCAGGTCGGGCACCCAGCCGTCTGCCAGCCGCGGACGCCGGGCCAGCGCGTCCCGCGGTCCGCCGGTCGCCGGCGCGGGTGCGGCCAGCAGCGTCACACCAGCTTTGCGGGCGTGTGTGATCTCGTCCGGGGACGGCTTGAGGACGACGCAGACGACGTCTGCGCCCGCCCGGGCCAGCGCCGCGCAGAGCGACCGGTTGAACGTGCTCACCCCGCCCTTGGCGGAAAACCAGTCGGTGTCCAGCGCCAACACCCGGGGCGGGGGGCCGGTGATCCGGGCGGTCGGCTGCGCCGGCTCAACGGCCCACCGGTCGCCGTCCCAGGCGAGCGGGCCGCCGGTGGGGCTGCCGGCCGGGTCGCCGGTGAGGCCGCTGGGCAGGACGCGCTTCAACGCCTCGGCTGCCCGGTCCGGATCGCTGGCCCGGATCACTATCACCTGACGGGTGACGTCGACCTCCAGCTCGACGAAACCCGGTACGGGGGTGACCACCAGCCAGTCCCGCGCCGCCTGTGTGGCCTGAGCAAGCCGCTCGGCACCGGCCTCGGCGACCTCGTGGAAGAGTGTGATCACCGCGGCTGGCAGCAACCGTTGGGGAATCGCACCGCGATCACCCAGGTCGAACCCGACCCGCGGCGCGAGCCCGACACCCTCGAGCCGGCGAGTTAGCTCGTCCCGATCGGCCGCATCAATATCCTCGACGAACTTGACGACCACCCGCCCGGCAGCTGAGTCTGTCACGGTCACCATGGTCTCATTCCACAGTCGACCTTGAATCGGACGGTGCCACGGTGATCGACTCTGGCGCACCGGCGGCGCTTCTCGACCGGCTGATCGATCCTGCGGTCGCGCTGCCAGCCGAACACCCCAACCGGCCCGCCGCCGAGCACCTGCACGCCGAGCGGCAGTGGCGACCTCTGGCGGATCTCTACCAGCAACAGGCGACGGCCGCGTGGCGGGAGCGGCATCCCGGGCTGGCGCTGCGCCTCCTGCTCGCGGAGAGCCGGACCGCGCTGCGCGCGGACGACCGGAAACGCTGTCAGGAGGCCGTCGCGTTCGTCGCCCAGTGGCACCGACTCAGCGGCGGCTTCACGGCCGCCGAGCGGTGGAATCACGCACTGCTGCGGGAACCGTTGCAGGCCGCGACGGCGTGGCTGCACGCGTACGCCTGGCGGGAGCTGGCAGCCCTGCGGGAGGTGGCGAGCCGGTACGACACCGGCCTGTCCTGCTGCGATCGGGGCATCGAGGTGTGCCGGCAGTACGCCGATGAGCCTCGCGTGGCGCGACAGTACGTTCGGGTGTTGATCCAGAAGGCGACGCTCCACCGGCACCGGGGCGAGCTGGCGGTCGCCCGGGATGTCCTGCACGGGGCCCGCGAGTTCGCCGACGAACGGGATGTCGATCCGTTCACCCGGGGGTTGATCTCGCACCGGGAGGGCGGGGTGGAGATCGTGCTCGGCCGACCCGAGGCGGCGCTCGAGGCATACCGGCGGGCCGCCGCCGCGTTCGACGGGGTGAGCGAGGGCAATCTTTTCTACGCCCGCCTGCGCGAGGTCGCGGCGCTGCGCGCACTCGACCGCCTCGGCGAGGCGCTGCGGATCACCGACGATCTGGCGACTCGATTCCGCGCCCGGCGCGACACCTACCGGCTCGGTCAGGTGCTGTTGGAACGGGCCGAGGTGCTACAGAGCCGCGGCGACACAACCGCCGTCGCGGCCACCCTGCGCGAGGCTCAGCCGTACTACGAGGGGGCCGAGACGCTGGAGGCGCTGCGCTGGCACCGGCACGTCGCCCGCAACCTCATCGGCTCGAACGGCGATCCGGCAACCATCGTCGGCCACCTCGCCACGGTGCTCGACCTGGCCACCCGGCCGGAGCGGCAGGACCTCAACCGAACCATGCTCGCGCTGTACGACCTGCACCGGGCGCCACCCACGGACGCACTGCCGCGTGGGCTGCGGCACGCCGCCGGCCGGGCCGCGCTGCTCGCCGCCGACCTGCAACGCGGGGAGCTGTCCGACCCGGACGACAGGTGGTCGACGCACGCCGCGCGGGAGGAGGTGTACGCGGCGGCGCTGCTGGCGCACACCGAACTCGACGAGCCCGAGGCCGCCGTCCGGGTCGCCGAGACCGGGCGCGCGGACCTGTTGAACCAGTTGCTGGCGGGCAGCTCGGCCAACCTGGCGGCCGGCTCCGGCGGTTCCGCGGACCCGACCGGATCAACCAGCTCGGCTGACCCGGCTGGCTCGGGTGGCTTGGCGGGTGCCGTCGCGCGGTCCCGGATTGCCGCACCGCGCGCCGATCCGGCGTTGGCCGAGGAGGTGTTCGGGGTGGCCCGGCTCGCCGCCGCGTCGATCAGATCGGGACGACCGGCCGATCGGGTGCCGCTGCCGCCGTTGCCCGGCCACCTGCCGGCCCCGGACATCCTCGACGCGATGGCCGACGTCGTGGTGGTGATCACGCTCGGGCCGAGGTCGGCCGGCTGGTGGTCGTCGGTGCTGACCCGACCGCGGTACGGGGAATGGCGGGCCACGCTGTGTACCGCCTCCGATCACCTGGCCGCGCTGCTCGACAGCCTGACCACCGGGGTTCCTCCCGAACGAGGGATGAGTCGGGCCAGCTGGGAAGAATTGGGGGCGTTCCTGCTGCCCGATCCGGCCGTCTGGGCGGGTTCGCCGGACCATCCCCGGTCAGTGATGATCATTTCGGATCCACGGCTGTGGCACCTGCCGCACGCGGCCCTGACTCGCGACGGCGCGTACCTCTGTGACGTGGCCGAGGTCTCCCTGGCGCCGAGCCTGCGTACCACGGAACTTCTCCTGGCCCGGTCGCCGGTTGCTGGTGGACCGGGTATGGCGGTCGCCAGCGGGCCGGCGGTGAGCCTGCTCGACTCCGGCCTGCCGGGCTACCGGGTGGAAATGCCGGCCCTGGCCGACTGGCCGGGCGGCCACCGGGAGCTTCCCGCGCTGCCGGCCGTCGACGAGGGGGTCCGCCCCGCTCTGCTCTACCTCTCCGGGCATGGTGACCAGCCGGGTGCCACGGCGCTGCTCGGACCCGGCGGCGTCACGATGGACGCGCTGGCCCAGCGCCGACTACCCCGGCTGGTGGTGTTGAACGGCTGCTGGAGCGGCACCGCGTCGAGCCGGTACGGGCACGACCCGCTGAGCCTGGCCGTCGGCGCGCTGATCGGAGGTGCCGACACGGTGGTGGCGGGCACCGGCCAGATCGGCGGGGTGGCGTCGGCGCATGTCGCCGCGCGCCTCATTCAACGGGTCGGCCGGGGGGCGTCGGTGGTGTCGGCGCTCCGCGCGGCGCAGCGGGAGATCCGCGCGGAGAATCCCGACCTCGGCCCGTTCGATTGGGCCGGTCTCTGCGTCGTCGGCACCCGGCGATGACTGTCGGGCGCCCCAGCCGGATGCCGCTGTTTCCTGGCGCTGTTTCCGGACGGCGTTTCCTCACCGACGCGAACTGGCGACAGGGCTGGGTAGCTGGTTCGTCACCGTGGGTAGAAACTGGAGGTGTGGCATGGATCTCGGTCATCGGCGCGGTCTGCGGAGCCGTCATCGCCCTCGCTGGCGCGGTCACGGTGGAGGCGCAGCGCAACCGCGATGAACGGCGGCGCAACCGTGCGGCCGCACGGCTCGGCTACTGTCTCGACTTCGCGGTGGCGCTTGACTCGGCCCACAGTGCGCTACGCGAGATCGCCCAGGATGACAATGCCGCACCGGATCGTCTCCGTCGCGCCAACCGCGCTGTCCAGAGCGCTGACGTGTTCGCCGCACGAGAACGGCTGCTGGTCGCCGGCACTGTGGAACTCGTCCAGGCGGGAGAACTGGCCTACCAGAGACTGATTGCCATACGCAACGCCATCCGGTCCGGCGCGGCTCTCTCCTCCCGGGACTACCACCGGGCGTACCACGCGTACGCCGAGGCGATCTGGCAGCTCAGGATGGCGGCGCGGGTGGATCTCGACCAGGCCCGCATGCACCCGGCCGACCTGCGGCGACGGAGCTGGTCCGAACGGGAGAACTGCCAGGGCTGCCGCGAGACGACCGCGCGACGAGTCGATCGTCAACGGCAGTCGATGGAACGTCGTGCTGCCGGGCTGTTGGCCCCGCGACACGACGACCCTCGACCCGCATGTCCGACGGTGTCCTTCATGGATGAAACCGACGGTTTCCGGACTCCCCGGCCGCGGGGGTTACCCGGCGTCGTCTGATGGTCGGCGGCGCCACCGCTGTCAGTGCCGAAGTTCGGCCAGCACAACGCCCGGCAGGCCAGGCCGGAAACACCGTCAGATCCACAGACCCCAAGAGTATCGACTGCATTGGTGCACGCCAGTTTGGTCGAGACCGGGTCGTGGTCTACTCGGGCGCGGGAATCCCCGCGCCCGAGTAGACCTCACGACGATCGTCAGGCGGTCACCGGCGGTCGGACGTGCCAACCACCTCTGTCACTGGTCAGGCGGGTACGAACTGCCACTGTTGGTTGGTCCCGTTGTTGGCGGTCCACTGCACGACCTGCGCTCCGTCGCTGGTCGAGGCACCGGAGACGTCGGCTGTCAATCCGCTGCTGCGGCTGACGATGGTGTAGTAGCCGTCACCGGTGGGCCGCAGGTACCACGACTGGTTGGCGCCGCCATTGGCCGACCACTGCTGTAGTTGCAGGCCCGTCGTGGTGCTGCCGGCGTTGACGTCGAGCATCTTTCCGGAGGCGGTGTAGCGCAGGGTGTAGGTGTCCTGGGTGGTGCTGATCGTCCAGGTGGGGGTGCCGCTCTGCTGGACCGCCTTGGCGCCGTCGGCGGTGGAGTTACCGGCGATGGCGAGGGGCTTGCCGCTGTTGCGGTTGACGATGCGGTAGGTGCCGGCCGCGGGCCCGGTTCCGCCGCTTCCACCGAGGTTGAAGTACTCGACCGCGTCGGTGAAGACGGTGCTGCCGGACTTGGCGGTCGACAGCTGCAGGTACACGCGGCTGCCGGTGGCGGGGGCGGTGAAGGACACCGGTTGGGTGACCCGCGAGCCGAGCGGAACGGTCAGGGTGGTGTTGCCGGACGCGACGACCGTACCGGTGGGGCTGTCGAGCCGGGCGGTCCAGGTGAAGCCCACCGAGGTGTTGGTGAGGTCGTCGTTGAACACGGTGATGTTGCGGGTCACCGTGGCGTTGCGGGCGTAGGTGGGCACCGCCTGCGCCAGCGGGAAGGTGCCGTTCGAGTCCGAATTGCCGGAGGCGGACCAGTAGGGGAGGTCGATCGCGGCCACCGGGTTGAACGCCGCCTGCACGCGCTGGATCTGCGGGTTGCTCCACGGATCGGGCAGGTTGTCCACTCCGTAAATCGGGTGACCGCCCTCCTCCGGAGTGAAGTCGGTGGACCGCACGCCGGGCACGACGCTGGCCCAGGCGGACAGCAGCGTGTACGGACGCAGGTCGGTGGCGCCCTTGCCGCGCTTGGCAGCAGTCGCGGTGGCGAACCACTCGAAGCCCTGCTTGTTGTTGCACGCCGGCCAGATGAACTCGCCCTCGCCGTCGGGCCGCCCGTTCACGGTGACCAGGCCCTCCCCGTACCTGCCGAAGCCGTCGACGTAGTGCGGGATCACCGCGAAGTTGGCGTACGTCATCCCGGGATACAGGCTGACATTGTTGCCGACGCCCACCTCGACAATGATCGGCCGGGTGCCGTCGGCGCCGTTCATCGCCGTGTAGAGGTCCTTCTCGAACTGTTCGGAATCCTGGCCGCTCTGGTTCGGCTCGTTGTTCTGACTCCAGCGGATGATCGCGGGGTGGTTGCGGTCGCGCAGGACCAGCGCCCGGGCGTGGTTGATCATGTTTTCGCGCCCGACGGAGTTCTGCCACTCCTGCGAGGACTGGGAGCCGCGAATCGCGACCTCGTCGATGATCATCAGGCCCATCTCGTCGGCGACATCCAACATGTACGGGCTTCCGGGCTCCTGGTGGATGCGCACCACGTTGTAGTTCAGCCGCTGGTAGTTGTCCACCGCCTGCGGCCAGCCGCCGTTGCCGGACGACGGGGGCAGGAAGCCGGGCAGCGTGTGGTACGCGTCGCCCTTGCCGCCGTTGTTGATCCGGTCATAGTCGGCACCCTGGAGGTTGTCGCCGCGGAAGTTCACGCGCACGCCGTTGAGGTAGTAGTAGTCCCCGTTCTGGGTGGCCTCCCGGAACCCGAACCGGTAATCGGCGTCGCTCGTCCGGCCGTCGTCGGTGACGGCATGCACCGCCAACCCGTGCAGCTGCGCCCGGTACCCCGACCGGTACGGCACGTTGGGCCACCAGTACGAGGTGCTGTCGAGGTTCCACGCGACCGGCCCGACGGTCACGGTCGCGGTCGAGCGGGCCGCCACGGTGACCGTACGGCTGGGCAGATCCGGGTAGCTGAAAGCCGTTCCGTTGCTGGACGACAGCGACCCGGTCAACGTCACCGACCGGGCACTGCCCGACGTGTTCCGCACCGTCACGTCGTAGGTCAGCGTCTTGTTCGCCACCGACGTACGCACGAATGTGTCGCTGACGTACACCGCCGGGTACACCCGCAGGAACGCGGACCCGAAGATCCCCTGCGGGACCGCCTCGGACCACGTGGCGGCGTCGGGCACCAGATACCGGCCGTTGGATGCCTTCAACGCGCCGCGGCCCTTCACGTTCACCGTGATCGTGTGGGTGGTGCCGGGCGCCGCGTATGCGCTGATGTCGAAGTTCGACGGGGTGAACCCCGTCGTCTGGGTGGCGACCACGCGGCCGTCGACCGACAGTGTCGCCTGGTGGTTGACGGCGCCGAACTCGATCCAGGCCGACTGCGGCTGCCCCGAGTCCGGCACGGTGATGCTGCGCGAGTACACCGCCTCGTTCACGGTGGTGAAGCCCTGCTTGTACCAGCCGCCACCGGGCACCGCGATCGTGGTCGCCCCCCGACCCGCGGGCGTGAAGTTCCACGTCCCGGCCAGGTCGACCGAGGCGACCGCGGCGTTGCCGGCCGCCACACCGTCAAGTCCGGCGGCCGCGACACTCTGCGTCGCGACCGGCGCGGCCAGGGCCGATCCGGGGGTCGCCAGGGTCAGACCACCCAGCGTCATGGGCAGCGCGAGCGCCACGGTCGCGGCCAGCCCTCTGGCCAACGCCGACAATCGGCCACCCCAGTGGACGTTCGTACGATGCACGGTAACCCTCCTGTGACTCATCCGCCGGCTCCGCAACATCGGTTCGGGGCACAGCCACAAGGCCGAGACTCGAATCGATTCGACAAACCTGCCGGCGTCGCCGACCACCCGAGAAGGGTGGCTGCGGCCCAGATACATAGATATGCATTAATGGGTGCAGCGAGCGTGAAGTCAAGGCTTCAAGACGGTTACTTCCTGCTCCTGACCCCTCGCAAGCTTCGAGCTGCCGCCGATAAGTACGACCATTCCGGAGTGCCAGGGCATCGCCCTCAGGCATTCCGTGTCGCCGACCCACCGACGCGGCGCCGATCGAATAGCGAACCGGTTCGCCTCTGCGGCGCCCGGCCGCGTGACACGTCGAATGCGTGGACAGCAAACGCGGTCCTCGGCGAAGTCGGCGGGCGGCGCGGCCTGACCTGTTCGGTGCAAAACTGGAGTTAGGGTGTTGGCAGGGAACGTGCTTCGCCAGCGTGACGGGCGGGTTTCGGGCTCTTTACGGTGAGAGTCGCGTAGACATGACTGCGCAATCATACAGGACTATGCCCGGCGATGGGAGGTGCCGTGACGCGACTGGCGAGGCCGGGCGGAAGCCCTCCGACGCCGCGCAGCGTGGACGTCGCGCGGCTGGCCGGCGTCTCCCAGAAGACGGTGTCCAGGGTCCTCAACGACGAGCCGTACGTCTCGGCCGACGTGCGCCGGCGGGTCCTGGACGCCGCCGCGGAGCTCGGCTACCGGCGCAACCAGGCGGCCCGGGCGCTGGCCTCCGGGCGGACCCGGTCGATCGGCGTGGTGACGCTCGGCAGCGCCTTGTACGGGCCGGCGTCGTGGCTCATGGGCATCGAGCGGGCGGTCCGGAAGGTGGGCTACACGCTGCGGGTGGCCACCACGATCGAGGGCGACCCGGGCGGCATCGCGAGCGCCCTGGCGTCGCTGCTGGACCAGGGCGTGGACGGCGTCGTCATCTCCGAGCCGATCGACGAGGGCGTCGGCCTCATCAGCGTCGACGTGCCGGTCCTGGTCCTCGGCGCGCCGCCCACCTTCGCCGCGCCGCAGGTGGTGACCGCCAGGGTCGGCGCGGGCCGGCTCGCGCGGGCCGCGACCGAGCACCTGCTGGAGTTGGGGCACGCGACAGTCCATCACCTGGCCGGCCCGCAGCGGTGGTATTCGGCACGGGACCGTCTCGCCGGCTGGCGCGAGGCGCTGCGAGCACACGGCGCGGACGAGCCGCCGGTCGTCGAGGGCGACTGGTCGGCCGCGTCCGGCTACGCGGCGGGCCGGGAACTGGCCGGCGACGGCACCGTGACCGCGGTGTTCGCCGCGAACGACGACATGGCGATCGGTCTCATCCGCGCGCAGCTTGAGGCCGGGCGCCGCGTGCCCGAGGACATCAGCGTCGTCGGGTTCGACGACATCCCGGTCGCCGCCTACGTCACTCCCCCGCTCACCACCGTGCGACAGCCGTTCGACGCGGCCGCGCGGCAGGGCCTCGCGCTGCTGGTACAGGTCATCGAGAAGCCGGACGTCGAGCTTCCACCGGCGGCCGACCAACCGGTCGAGCTCGTCGTCCGCGCCTCGACGGCGCCACCTCCGCCCCGGCCGATCCCGGGACGTGGCCGCCGAGCGATCCCCCCTGCCCACGGTGACCCGCACGGTCAGCCCGCCGGCAGCGAAGCCCCATCCACCCAGCCCTGATCAGCGTCGATCCGTCCACCTACGGCGGCACGTCACCCGAGGCCCGCGTCGGCCGCCGCTGACGAACGGCGGTAGCACCCGCACGGACGCGCACCTCTCTCGATACCCCCGTCCTCAGCACTCCGTTGCCCGGCGCGCCGGTCCCCCCGACGCACCCCCAGCTATGGATTGGCGGCGCCGTACCCGAGCGACAAATGCACATGTATTGTGTGCCCGGCGTTGGACGCTCCTGCGTCGTTGGACTCGTCGCACAAGGGTGGCACCGTCCGACCCGGCAGGGGACCGAATGATCAATCCTTTGACACGCTCAGCCGGTAGCCGGGCGGAGCCCGAACGGCCGGTGGCTGTGGCGCTGCTCGACGCGAGCCCGCCGCCGCAAGGCCGGTAGGGCAACCGCACCGGGCAGCGACCCCGGTTGACCGACGTTCGGCGACCGTATCGATCAGCTCGAACCCGGGCTCGACGCGCTCCAACAGAAGCGGCGACCGCGCCGATACCGTCTCGGCTGCCGGCTGCGGACGCGGACCGGACCAACCGCCAGACCCTCGCCGCAGAACCGGTGAGACCACGTTCCGGGGCAGCGGCCCGGAACCCTGAGGAGACGAACAGTGACAACAACACGATGGCGGCGCGCGGTCGCCGCAGCCGTGTCCGCGGCAATCATGACGGTCGGCGTGATCGCCGCCGTCGCCTCGCCCGTCCAGGCGGCTCACGGCACCCGCCTGTTGGGCCCTGGCGAACGACTCACCGGCGGGCAGCATCTGCTCTCCAGCAACCGGCAGCACAGGTTGGCCATGCAGACCGACGGCAACCTGGTCCTCTACCGGCCGGACGGCTCGTACTCGTGGCAGACCGACACTGATGGCCACCCGGGCGCCTACCTGGATATGCAGACCGACGGCAACCTGGTGCTGTACCGGGCCAACAACACGTTCATCTGGCAGACCAACACGCCCGGCCGGGCCGGCGCCCGCCTCGAACTGCAGGACGACGGCAACCTCGTGCTGCTGCAGTCCGGCCGGGTGCTGTGGCAGACCGACACCTGGATCCCCAGGAGTGTCCTGGAGCCGGGTGAGCGGTTGACGCCCGGTCAGGACATGTATTCGGCGGACAGGCGCCACAAGCTGGCCATGCAGACCGACGGCAACCTGGTCCTGTACCGGCCGGGCGGCACGTACTCGTGGCAGACCGACACTGATGGCCACCCGGGCGCCTACCTGGATATGCAGACCGACGGCAACCTGGTGCTGTACCGAGCCAACAACACGTCCCTCTGGCAGACGAGCACACGCGGCCGGGCCGGAGCCCACCTCGTACTGCAGAACGACGGAAACCTCGTGCTGTACCAGGGCACCACGGCGATCTGGTACACCAACACCGTCGTGGGGCAGCACTCGCTTCCGCTGCCGCCCAGCGCCGCGCCTCGCAGCAAGTACGACGACCCGCATCATGACTACCCGGCCGTCGACATCGGGGTCCCGACGGGAACGCCGGCCCTGGCCGTGGCGAGTGGCACCGTCCAGACGTTCTACAACGCCAGCTGCGGCAATGGCGCCACGCTCACCGCGCTCGGCGCGGTCTTCACGTACTGCCACTTCTCCGCCCACCGTGTCGGGTCTGGTGTGCAGGTGTCCGCAGGTCAGCAGATTGGCGACACGGGCAACACCGGCAACTCCACCGGGCCACACCTGCATCTGGCGATCCAGGTGGGCGGCGGCCCCCGCTGCCCCCAGCCGTGGCTTCTGGCCGTGTACGACGGGGCCACGCCCCCGCCGGTGACCAGCCTGCCGACTTCGGGCTGCAGCTACTGACGAGCGGCGGCGCGAACGTCACGGCTCCCGGTCCTGGCGTTCGCGTCACCGACTCGCCCGGTGAGCCGGTGAGCTATCGGGGCAGCCCGCCGGGAGTCTCCCCCGCTTGATGGATCTTCGAGTAGCGGCTTGCCGGCCGGAGCGTGGCCAGCATCGCCCGCGCCCTCAACGACAACGGCGTCGTCAGACCAGCCCGGCCACGAGCCACGCCAACACTCCGAGCACCAGAAGTCGGATCGCCCACGTGACATAGGCGAACTTGCGACTCGCCACCATGTGCGCCGCCCAGACGTGTCCCGCCAGCATCCTGGCGGTGGCATCTTCGTCGGCTGTGGTTGCCAACCAAGCGTCGACGAATCCCTGGCTGTGCGGAGGTGGTCAGCCGCCGGCACCGAGGGCGGCGACTGGTTGACCCGGGCGGCGAGCGGCAGCGACGGCGGCGGCGTTCATTGCCGACTCCCGCCAGGTGCGTGTGCGGGTCGGCGAGCAGGCGTACGACGGTGTTGACGGGATGCACGACGAGCAGGTCGTGCGGGACGATGGCGGCGAGCAGCTCGGGTTGGCCAGGCGCGATGCGGCACATGTGCCGGGCATTCGCCGGCAAGGGTAGGTCACCACGGCTGCCCACCTGGTGGCGGCCGTCGCCGGCCGAGCGGATGACGAGCATGCCGTGGCGCGGCTGAATGTCTAGACCTGGGCACCGTTCCAGTGCAGGTCGCCGTCGAGCCAGTTGTCGAACGGCTCGGTCACCGGCAGCGCGATCCCTTCGTGCCTCGGAAGCTCGGCTGGGGTCGCGCTTCCCCCTTTGTACCCGCCGGCGGTCCGCCCGACTGGGCGTTACCGGCCGCACCCGGGTCGCCGTGAGCCGAGCGCCGCCGACACGGGCGAGCGTGATTCACCTCGCACAAGTTTGCCCATGACGTCAACGTGAGGTTTTAGCCTGGCGATATGCACATCAACGGCTCAACAGCTCTCGTGACCGGAGCTAACCGCGGCCTCGGCAAGGCCTTCGCCGAGGCCCTCCTCGCCCGGGGCGCCACCGTCTATGCCACCGCCCGTCGCCTGGAAAGCATCGACATCCCCGGTGCCATCGCGCTCCAGCTGGACATCACGGATCCCGCGTCCATCGAGGCCGCCGCAGGCAAGGTGGGCGACCTCGACATCCTCATCAACAACGCCGGCACCTCCACTGAAGCCCCGCTGCTCGGCCCCTCCACGGAGAACATCCGCCGCGACCTCGACACCAACTTCTGGGGCACTCTCCACGTCACCCGCGCCTTCGCGCCCAAGCTGGCCGGTGGCGCCATCCTCAACGTCATCTCGGCGCTGAGCTGGTACACCTTCAGCCCCGGCAGCAACGGCTACGCCGCCTCCAAGGCCGCGGAGTGGTCCCTGACGAACGGCATCCGACTCGAGTTGGCCGACCAGAAGACTCTGGTCACCGCCCTGGCGCTGGCGATCGCCGACACGGACATGATGGCTGGCATCGACATCCCCAAGCTCCCGCCCCACGAGGTGGTCGCCCAGGCCCTCGACGGACTGGAAGCAGGCAAGATCGAAGTCATCGCTGACAAGCCCACCGCCAACGTCAAGGCCTCCCTCTCCCGCGATCCCGCCGACTTCTACGCCGACATCACCGGCAACCTCTTCGCCTGACTTCACCGGTAATCCGCCTGCCGGAGTAAGCGGCTTGGTCAACGGGCGCACGCCCGGCGGGCGGACCCGGATTCTCATGAAGCCGGGCCTCCGCCTGACCGCCGCAGAGATGCGGACGTCGAGCGAAACCCTGAAGATCGTGATCGACTTCGTGGTCTTGAGGCTGGCGCCGCCAAGGTGCGACCGAGGGCTCCCGGAGGTCACTGCTCCGGTGCGGTGTGTCCGGGCGTCGGGATCACGTCGAGCGCGGCCATGGTCTCGCCGGTCCAGGGTGATCGCGCTCGCGGACAGGTTCTCGTCTAGGTGCCGAATGTCGGCCGTGCCCGGGAACAGCAGAGTCGACGCGGAATCACGAGAAGGTCGCCGAGCACCGCAAGCCGTTGATCCACGGCTTGGACTTCACGCCGCGGCGCTCGTTGGTAGATCCTCGCCAGTTGAAGCCCTCGAGGTCGGCAGCTAGTCCGCTTCCGCTGGCAGAACCGCGACGAATGATGGTCGGCACCCGACCGCCCAGGCGTCGGCCCCGCAGCAGATCCGGCTATCTGCGAGGTGCGAGTTTCAAGACGTACGGCGGTTGGTTGCTTTGTGTGAGTATCTCAGGCTGAGCCACCTGGAGCATCAGGCAACGAAAACCAAAGGCCCTCGACCACCTCGCGTAGGCAACCCTCGCGGGCAAGGCGGATACCCGCCTCGACGATGTCCTCATGGTTGTAGTCGTCATCGGCGGCGTCGTCGAGGAACCAGCGAATGCGCCAGGCGTCGATTGCTTCGACCGCGCGCCCGAGGACGGGATCGGTCGTCGATAGTCGCCGCCCGTGCGGCGACGAGACTCGGCGGCCCGAGATCCGCGCTGCGCCAGGCGTGTTTGGAGCAGCGAGAGGTGACCACTTCGGATGTCACTGGGAGGTCACGCTGCACCGCTCGATCTCCATCACCGCAGGTCAGAGCTCCTCGTCTCTGTCCGGCACTGGTGAGCACCTCGGTGCTCACGGCGGTAAGGCAGCATAATCGTCATGCAGACGGTTGTCGCCCTCCGGCGTTACCCGCTCAAGAGCGCCCGGGGTGAGGCTCTCAAGGCGGCTGATGTCGAGTCGACCGGTCTGCGCGGCGATCGGACGTGGGCCTGCATCGACTGCCTGGATGGGACAGTCGGCAGTGCCAAACACCCCCGACGATGGGGTCGCCTGTTCGCTGTCGGTACGACAATGCGGGATGACGGCCCGGAGACGACGTTGACGCTGCATGTCGACGGCACGTCGCTGCGAGCCGGAAGCGCCGCGGCAGATTCGACACTCAGCAAGCACCTGGGCCGGCCGGTGCGGCTCAGCCGGGAGCTGCCGCCCAACGCCAGGCTGCACCGGACGTTGCCTGATGAGGTCGGCATGGTGCCGGATTGGATGGGCGGTGCCCGGCCCGGTCAGGAAACGATCACGGCGATCGCGGGCGCGGAGCGGGTCGGCCGGTTCGTCGACTTCGGCGCCGTTCATATTGTGACCACTGGTGCGCTGTCTTTGCTGGGTGAGCGCATGGGAGGTATCAGTGTGGACGCAGAGCGGTTTCGCCCGAACCTGGTCATCGACGCACCGCGTGACCCCGAACCGGGGCAGGAACTACGCCTGGGCGATGTCGTGCTCCGGGTGGTCCTGCCCACTCCGAGGTGCGTCATTCCCGGGCTCTCCCAGGCCGAACTGCCGGCCGACCTCTCGGTGCTGAGCGCCCTGGCCCGGCACTACCGCATCCCGGTGGCCGGGCTAGGGCGTGCGGCCTGCTTCGGGACCTATGCCGATGTTGTCCAGCCAGGCCGGCTCCGACTGGGGCAGCTCGTTCACTGAGTAGCCGACCCCCTGGACACCGCACCAGCCTGGTGGTCACCATCGCCCGAGACCCCGTCGGCGAACGCCGCGACCAACTCGCCGCGAAGAAGCCCGAGGTCATCGGCGAGCCCCACCCTGGCGCCTCTGCCGTCATCGTCGAGAGCCCGATGCCGGACAACACCACCGCCCAGGCCCCCAGCTCGCCGAGTCGGCAGGGCTGTCTCGCTAACGGTGTTTCCGGCCTGAAGCCACCCGAGAGCAGATACTTCCGTACGTTCGTCGCCAACGGCTGCTTGCTGGACAGATCTTCGAGGAGTTCCCACCTAAGGTCGCTGCAACGAGCCGGTGTTGCGACGACTCCTTGAACCTAAGTTGACAGCCGCGGTCGCAGTGGAACACCAGCCCGGCCGGCGGGCGGCGCCGCACGAGGGCATCGGTGCGGGCGGCGTCGGTCAGATCGGTGCGCAGGTGCTCGGCGACCGCCCAGCCCACGGCCCGGCACGTGTCCGACACCGCGCGAACCAACCGGGTCGGCCGCGTTGATGATGCCCGATACGGCCGATAAGCTAAGCCGGCTAAACAAAGCGATCAGTAAGGAGCTACTGTGCCGCTCGCAACCCAGGTCAAGGTCGCCGTCGTCTACTACAGCGCCTCGGGCACGGTGCGCCGGCTCGCCGAGGCCATGGTGGACGGGGCCGAGAAGGTGGGGGCGGAGGTGCGGTTGCTGCGCGCTCCCGAGACCGCGCCGCCCGAGGCGATCGCCACCCGCCCCGACTGGCAGGCCAACCTCGCCGAGACCGACCACCTGCCCCCGCCCACGCCGGACGACCTGCGGTGGGCCGACGCCATCGCCATCGGCTGCCCGACTCGCTTCGGCAACCTCGCCACCCCGATCTCGGCCTTCCTGGAGAAGGCCGGCGGCCTCTGGTTCGGCGACGAGCTGGTCGACAAGTGCGTCGGTGGCTTCACCAGCGCCAGCACCGTGCACGGTGGGCACGAGAGCACCCTGTTGGCGCTCACCCACACCTTCCACCACTGGGCGGCCATCATCGTGCCGCCCGGGTACGCCGGAGAGACCCTGCGGGGCGCCGGCAACCCGTACGGCGTCTCCGCCTACGCCCGCTACGGGCAGGTGGCGCCGCGCGACGACGAGCTGGACGCCGCGCGCGCGTACGGCGCCCGCCTGGCCACCGCCGCCGGGCACTTCGTGGCCGGACGGCAGGCCGCGGCATGACGGCCTCCGCGGCGGTCAACGGGCCCACCGCCGCCGCTCCGGAGCCCCGCGACCGGTGGGGCGCCGTGGTCGCGTGCGGGCTCGCCGTGTTCATCACGGCCGTCGACCTCAACGTGGTGGGCGTCGCCCTGCCGACGCTGGGCCGGCAGTTCGACGCGTCCCCGTCGGCGATGCAGTGGGTGATCCTGGCCTACGCGCTGCCCATGGTGGCCTTCATCCTCCCCGCCGGGCGGTGGGGCGACGGTGTCGACAAGCGGAAGGCGTTCGTGCTCGCGGTGGCCGGCTTCGGCCTCGCGAGCATCCTGGTGGCCACCTCCCGGTCCCTGGAGATGATGGTTGCCGCGCGGGTCGTGCAGGCGCTCTTCGGCGCGCTCATCTCCGCGCTGGTGCTCGCGACGATCGCGATCTCGGTGCGCCCGGCGACGATGGGCCGCGCGATGGGCGTGGCCGCGTCCCTCGGCCCGTTGGGTGGCGCCATCGGCCCGGCCGGCGGCGGTCTGCTGATCGACTGGGCCGGTTGGCAGTGGGTCTTCCTGATCAACGTGCCGGTCTGCCTGGTCGCCGGCTGGCTCGCGTGGACCGCGGTGCCCGCCTCCGACGCCCGGCTACGGCCGCCGCGGGCTCGCTGGCTGGTCGACGCCGCGCTGCTCGGCATCGCCGGTGCCGCGCTCGTGCTGGGCTTGCAGGAGTTCGGTCGGCTCGGCGCCGGTCTCGCGGTGGGCGCGGTGCTGCTGGTGGCCTCCGTCGTGGCCGGGGCGCTCTGGCTGCGCCGCCGCGACGCCCGGCCGGTGGTGCAACTGCTGCGCAACCGGATGGTCAACCGGTGGATGCTCGGCCTGTTCTTCGCGGCGACGCTGAACGGCGTGCTCACGTTCCTCACCCCGTTCCTGCTGACCAGGGGCATCGGCGCCTCCACCAGCGTCACCGGGTTCACCATCCTGGCGTTGTCCGCCGGCATGGTGGTGTTCGCGCCGCTGGGCGGGACACTTACCGACCGCTGGGGCGCCCATCCGATGGCGGTGCTCGGCGCGCTCCTCCTGCTGGCCGGCGCCGTGCTGATGCTGCCCGCCGGTCCGACGTGGGGCGTGGGGGACGTGGCCTGGCGGCTCGCCCTGGTCGGGGCGGGCACCGGCCTGATCGCCAGCTCGACCCAGACCGCGGTGATGACCTCCACACCGCCGCAGCTCGGTGCCACCGCCGGTGCGCTCTCCGCCCTCGTGCTCAACCTGGGCTTCGCGGTCGGTCCGGCGGCCAGCGCGCTGGCCTGGCAACTGGTCGACACCGATATCGCCCGCACCACGCCCGCCTACGCGGTCGGGGCGGTCGCCGCCGCGCTGACCGTCCTCGCCCTGCTCGCCGCACCCCGGCGCTCCGCGTCGGCGCCCGGGCCGGGCGCGGGCCCGTCGGCCCCGGAGGCAGCCGGCGCCTGAGGCCCGCCGCTGCACCCGCCCGCGCCCCGACCGACGTCGGTCGGGGCACGGGCATGACGTGACAGCGCCGGTACGGCGTCAGTGGCGCAGCTCCCGCGCCATCGCGTCGGCCGGCCCGCGCCAGGTCGACGGATCGTACGGGGCGACGTACTCGGCCAGCCCCTCGTTGACCGAGCGGAACTCCGGGTGGTCCCGGTGCCGCGCGACCAGTGGTCCCACCGGCTGCTCGGCCTCGATGTAGTGCAGGTACAGCGATCCCACCCGCAGCAGGCTGCGACTGGTCACGGTGACGAGAGCGGGTAGCTCGCCGGCGTCGGACTCGGCGAACAAGTCCGCGACCTTCTCCTCCGCGCCCTCGGCCACCCGGGCAACGATGAGACTGCGGTGCCGGCCTGCGGAGCGCTCGGCGGACTGGTAGCGGTAGAACTCGTGGGCCACGGTCCCCGCCGCGCCCTCGCCGTAGGGGACGGCCAGGCCGGCGAGCGCGGTCCGCAGGGCGTCCACCTCGCCGTCGAGGTCCGGCGGGGCGTCGGCGGCGGGCGGGCCGTCGCGGTCCACCATGTCGATGAGCAGGTCGTGGAAGGCGTACCAGACGCCCTGGTCGATTCCGGCGCGCGGCGGCAGCGGGGCGGCGGGCGGCGGGATCGCGACCGACGGGTCGGTGGCACGGCGGCGAAGGACGAACGCGATTCTGGGCATCGGACTCCTCACGTAGGACGCGGGTGCTGCCGGGCCGGCCGGGCGACCAGCCCGGCCGGGTCAGCCGATCGGCACGGGCACGAGACGGAGTCGACCCGCCACCGAGGCGAGCCGGCCGCCGAGGACCCGGGCGGCACCAACCGTGTCCGTGTCCACCTCCCCCAGGCGGTTGCTGCGCGCCGAAGCGCCGTACGGGTTGCCGCCCGCCGCCCGCTGCACGGGGTCGACGTAGCCGGCCGAGACGATGAGCCCACCCCAGTGGTAGACCGACTGGTAGAGGGCCAGCAGAGTGGCCTCCTGGCCACCGTGCGTGGAGGCGGCGGCGGTGAAACCGGTGACAGCCTTGTCGGTCAGACCGCCCTCGGCCCACAGCGGGTGCGTGCCGTCGATGAAGCGCTTGAGTTCGGCCGCGACGTTGCCGAACCGGGCCGGGGTGCCCAGGGCGATGCCGTCGGCCCACGCGAGGTCGCCGTTGCTGGGCGGCGACGCGTCCAGCGGCTCGGTGTCCGGGTCGAAGCCGGGCACCTGGCGCACCCGCACCTCGGCACCGGCCTGCCGGGCACCGTCGGCCACCCCCTCTGCCAGGTGTCGCACGGTGCCCGAGGAACTGTAGTAGATGACAGCGATGCGGACAGGGCGTTCGGTCACGGCCTGGTTCCTCTCCTCGACGTCGGCGTCGGCCGACTGCGACCATTCCCATCGACGATCCGACGTCACCGGCGAGGCGCCGAACAGATACGAGACGGGACCGTAGAACAATTATCAAAAAGGTCGGACGACGTTCGGGAAAAATAGTGGCACACGTTTCCTCCCCCGGCGCCGACAGCGTCTCGCAGGGCACCTGCGGGACGCAACGGTCGGAACGGCGCCCCATCCCGCGCAGCTCATAGGGCAGACGGGTCGCTTCCGAGGTCGAAGATAACGCACCGGAGCGGGCCCGCGTAAGTGCCTCATCCGGGCTTTGGCACGACGTTATCCAGAACGATGCGGCTCGTAATACCGCAGAGCAGCGATTCGACCGATCGTACCGTCGAGCGCCTTTACTTAATCGTCGTTCGCGAATATGCTGCGGCGATCAAAGAACCGCGCACGACCGTCCAATTGTGTACCGGCGCAGGGCGGGCGGGTGCCGGCGGCACCCGCCCGGCGCGGACCAGACCGGCCGACCCCGGGGCGCAACGAGGCACCCCGCCGGTTCCGACGGCACCGCCGCCCGACCACCCGCCGACCCGTGCCATCACGCTCCGAGGGGGACCAGTGGGTCAACACCTGTTCACATCCGAGTCGGTGACGGAAGGGCATCCCGACAAGATCGCCGACCAGATCAGCGACGTCCTGCTCGACGCCATGCTGGCCGCAGACCCGGCCAGCCGGGTCGCCGTGGAGACACTCGTCACGACTGGACAGGTCCACGTGGCCGGCGAGGTGAGCAGCCGCGCCCGCGTCGACGTGGCCGCGCTCGTCCGGGAACGCATTCTCGCCATCGGGTACGACTCGTCCGCCAAGGGCTTCGACGGCGCCTCCTGTGGCGTCTCGGTCTCGCTCGACGTGCAGTCACCGCACATCGCCCAGGGTGTCGACCTAGCCCTGGAGGCCCGCGAGGGTGACCTGCTGGACGACGCCGACCGGCAGGGTGCCGGTGACCAGGGGCTGATGTTCGGTTACGCCTGCGCCGAAACGCCGGAGCTGATGCCGCTGCCGATCGCCGCCGCACACCGGCTCGCCCGCCGGCTGACCGACGTCCGCCGCGACGGCGCCGTGCCGTACCTGCGACCGGACGGCAAGACCCAGGTGACCGTGGAGTACGACGGCAACCGCCCGGTCCGGCTGGACACCATCGTCATCTCCACCCAACACGCGGCCGGCATCGACCTGGACGGCATGCTGGCACCCGACATCCGGGAGCACGTGGTCGACCCCGTCCTGGCGACCCTGGACCTGGACACCCGGGACTACCGGTTGCTTGTCAACCCGACCGGCCGCTTCGAGATCGGCGGGCCGATGGGCGACGCCGGGCTGACCGGCCGAAAGATCATCGTCGACACCTACGGCGGGATGGCCCGCCACGGCGGCGGCGCCTTCTCTGGCAAGGACCCGTCGAAGGTCGACCGCTCGGCGGCGTACGCGCTGCGCTGGGTGGCCAAGAACGTCGTCGCCGCGGGCCTGGCCAGCCGGTGCGAGTTGCAGGTGGCGTACGCGATCGGCAAGGCACGGCCGGTCAGCCTCGCCGTCGAGTGCCACGGCACCAACACCGTGCCGGTGGACCGGATCACCGCCGCCGTCGACGAGGTCTTCGACCTGCGCCCGGCCGCGATCATCCGGGACCTGGACCTGCTGCGGCCGATCTACGCCGACACCGCCGCGTACGGACACTTCGGCTGGGAGACGCCGGAGCGCACCTGGGAGGCCACCGACCGGGCGGCCAAGCTGCGACAGATGGTGGGCGTCTGAGATGGCGGCGACCCCGTCACTGGGCGCACGGCTGCGTCGCGTGGCTCGCCTCGTCGGCCGTCACCTCTGGCTCGGCCTGATCGAGGTCGGGCGGTCCGCCGGTGCCCCCGAGGTGCCCAGCGTCTACCCGCCGGCGATCAAGCAGCCGCGCTCCGACCGGACACCCTCGCCGCGGTCCTGAACCCGCATCCTCCCCAGGAGTGCCCTCATGCGCATCATGGTCACCGGCTCGCTGGCCTTCGACCACCTGTTGACCTTTCCCGGGCTGATCGCCGACCAGATCATTCGCGACCAGGCCGAACGGATCTCCCTCTCGCTCCTCGCCGACAGCATGACGATCCGCCGGGGCGGCGTGGCCGCCAACATCGCGCTGGGCCTGCGCCGGCTCGGTGTCCACGCGATCCCCGTCGGCGCCGTCGGCCTCGACTTCGGCGACTACCGCTCCTGGCTCGCCGACAACGACGTCGACCTGCGGGCCCTGCACACCTCGACCAGCCGACACACCGCCCGATTCCTGTGCACCAGCGACCTCGCCGGCAACCAGCTGGCCACCTTCTACCCCGGCGCGATGACCGAGGCGGCTCAGATCGCGTTGCCCGCGCTGGTCGACGCGTATGGGCCGGTCGACCTCGTGCTGATCAGCCCCGACGACCCGGACGCCATGCTGCGGCACACCCGCGAGTGCCGCCGCCACGGGTACCGCTTCGCGGCGGACCCGTCCCAGCAGCTCGCCACCCTCGGCCGCGACGACATCCGGGAACTCGTCGAGGGCGCGCACCTGCTGTTCTCCAACGAGTACGAACGCAGCCTGCTCCTGGAGAAGAGCGGCTGGGCGGCGCACGAGGTGTCCCGCCGGGTCGCCGGCTGGGTGACCACCGACGGCCCCGACGGGGTACGCGTCGAGCGCCCCGGGCGCCCCACCCTGCACGTACCCAGCGTCGCCGGCACGGTGGTGGTCGACCCCACCGGTGGCGGGGACGCCTTCCGGGCCGGCTTCCTGGCCGGACTGTCCTGGGGTCTGGGCGACGAGCGTGCCGCGCAGGTCGGCTGCGGCCTCGCCGCCGTGGTGCTCGAACACCCGGGCGCCCAGGAGTACCGCTGGGACCCGGACGGGTTCCTCGACCGGCTCGCCGGGGCGTACGGCGGGGCCGCCGCCGCCGACATCCGTACCGCCCGCGCCGAACGGGCACCGACCACGAAGGAGACCACGCCATGACTGTCGACTTGGCCGTCCCGCCCCGTACCGTCGCCCAGGGCGACTTCCGGGTCGCGGACCTGTCGCTGGCCGCCGCCGGCCGCCGCGAGATCCGGCTGGCCCAACACGAGATGCCCGGTCTGATGGCGTTGCGCGACGAGTACGGCCCGGCGCGACCACTGCGCGGTGCGCGGATCACCGGGTCGCTGCACATGACGATCCAGACCGCCGTCCTGATCGAGACCCTGGTCGCGCTCGGCGCCGAGGTGCGGTGGGCGTCCTGCAACATCTTCTCCACCCAGGACCACGCCGCCGCCGCGGTGGTCGTCGGCCCGGACGGCACCGTCGACACCCCCGCCGGCGTGCCGGTGTACGCCTGGAAGGGCGAGACGCTCGACGAGTACTGGTGGTGCACCGAGCGGGCACTGAGCTGGCCCGACCCGGCCGGCGGACCGGCGACCGGTCCGAACCTGCTCCTCGACGACGGCGGGGACGCCACGCTGCTGGTGCACCTGGGTGCCCGGTACGGGTCCGCCGGCGCGGTACCCTATTCGGCCGACGACGACCCGGAGGAACAGGTGGCCCTGCTGGCGCTGCTGCGGCGGTCGCTGGCCACCGACGGCGACCGGTGGCAGCGGGTGGCCGACGGTATCCGGGGCGTCAGCGAGGAGACGACGACCGGCGTGCACCGCCTCTACGAGATGGCCCGGCAGGGCACGCTGCGGTTTCCCGCGATCAACGTCAACGACTCGGTCACGAAGTCCAAGTTCGACAACCGGTACGGCTGCCGGCACTCCCTGGTGGACGGCATCAACCGGGCCACCGACGTCCTGATCGGCGGCAAGCTCGCCGTCGTGTGCGGCTACGGCGACGTAGGCAAGGGCTGCGCCGATTCCCTGCGGGGCCAGGGCGCCCGGGTCGTCGTGACCGAGGTCGACCCGATCTGCGCCCTGCAGGCCGCCATGGACGGCTACGAGGTGAACACCCTGGACGAGGTCCTCGACCGCGCCGACTTCGTGATCACCGCGACCGGCTGCGTCGGGGTGGTCACCGCGGCGCACATGGCCCGGATGAAGCACAACGCCGTGGTGGGCAACATCGGCCACTTCGACAACGAGATCGACATGGCCGGGCTCGCCCGCCAGCCCGGTGTCACCCGGGTACCGGTCAAGCCGCAGGTGGACGAGTGGGTCTTCCCCGACGGGCACGCGGTGCTCGTGCTGTCCGAGGGGCGCCTACTCAACCTGGGCAACGCCACCGGCCACCCGTCGTTCGTCATGTCCACGTCGTTCACCAACCAGGTCATCGCCCAGCTGGAGCTGTTCCGCCACGCCGACCGGTATCCGCTCGGGGTGCACATGCTGCCCAAGCACCTCGACGAGAAGGTGGCCCGGTTGCACGTGTCCGCGCTGGGCATCCGGCTCACCGAGTTGACCCCGGCGCAGGCCGCGTACCTGGGGGTGCCGGTGGCGGGCCCGTACAAGGCCGAGCACTACCGGTACTGAGCGCACACGTCGGAGCCCCCGGCCCGTACCACGGGTCGGGGGCTCTCGCATCGGTGCGGGGGGCGGTCAGCCGCCGACGTACGGCGCGCGGGCGGTCGAGGAGCCGTCCCGGACCAGTTCCCCGGTGACGTTGCCGTTGGCGCCGGAGCCGAGGAAGACCACGAGCCGGGCCACCTCGTCGGGGCCCGACAGCCGCCGCGACGGCACGCTGGCGGCGAGCCGGTCGGTCAGGGCCGCCGGAGGCCGGCGGTCGGCGGTGGGGGTCAGCCCGGGGGCCACCACGTTGGTCAGCACCCCGTCTCGGCCCCCCTCCCAGGCCAGCGCGCGGGCGAGGCCGTGCAGCGCCGACTTCGCCGTCCCGTACGGGCCCGGCCCGGGCCGGCCCTCCTCGGCCACCCCCGAGGAGATCAGCACGATCCGTCCCCAGCCCCGGGTGCGCATGCCGGGCAGCACCGCGCGTACGGCCGCGACGGCGCCCACAACGTTGGCACCGAGCATCGCCCGCCACTCCTCGACCGGCACGTCCTCGAACCGCACCGTGGGGTCTGGTGCCGTGCCGCCCCAGCGGACCGCGTTCGCCACCAGCACGTCCACCCGCCCCCAGGTCGCCTCGACGGTCGCGACCGCCGCGGTCACCGAGTCGAGGTCCTCCAGCTCCATGGGCACGGTCAGTGCCGCCGCCCCGGCCAACCGGATCCGGTCGGCCACGGCCGCGGCGGCCTGTTCCTCCTTGCGATAGGTGAGCGCGACCCGCGCCCCCTCCCGGCCGTAGGCCTCGGCGACGGCGGCGCCGATCCCCGACGACCCGCCCGTCACGAGCACGACCCGCTCAGCCAGTCCGGTGTCCATTTCCGTCCCTCCTCCTGCCGACGGCGCACGCACCGTCCGGCCCCGGGACCGTCCCGGGGCCGATCGCTCACACCGGGAAGCCACCGCCGCACCGGCCGGCGGATCCCGGCGTCCGCGCTAGAGCAGCGCGACCGGCACGTCCTGGCCGAGCAACGCCTGGCCGGTGCGGCGTACGCTGTCCGGCCCGAACACCACGTGGCTGGCCGCCACCTGGAGGTCACGCCAGAGGCGTTGCAGGGTGCCCGTGCGGTAGAGCACCCCGCCGCCGGCGATGCGGAAGCTGGACTCCACCACGTCCAGCGCGGTCCGCATGGCGAACTGCACGGAGGCGGCGAACCGCGCCCGCAGGACCGGGTCGACGGCCTCGCCGCGCTGGGCCTGCGCCCACAGCTCGTCGAGAACAGCGAGCACACCGGCCCGCGCGGCCTGGTACGCCGCTTCGGCGTGGGCCAGCTCCGCCTGCACCAGCGGATCGGCGGCCAGCGGCTGCCGGCTCGCCGAGCGTGACTTGCGGGTGACGATGGTGGTGATCTCGTCCAACGCGCGGCGGGCGACACCGAGCGGGAACCCGGCGAGGCAGACCCGCAGCAGGGTGAACAGGGACAGCCGGTAGAGCGGGCCCGGCTCGCGCGCCGCCTCGGTCCGTGGATCGGCGGTGCGCCGCTCGGGCAGCAACGCGCCGTCGACCGCGACGTCGTTGCTGGCGGTGGCGACCAAACCGGCCGGGTCCCAGGTGTCGGCCACGGTCCAGTCGCTGGCCGGCAGGAACCCGAACCGCAGCATCGGCGGCCCGCCGGGCGCCGGGGCCAGGAAGGCACCCATCAGCCAGTCGGCGTGCCGACTGACCGAGCAGTAGGGCCACCGGCCGGCGAGACGGTGGCCGCCGGGCGCCGGAACGGCCGGCGGCAGTGGCGCGAAGCTGCTGGCCACGATCGGCGCCGGCGTGGCGGCCACGATCTCGTCCGCCACCTCCGGAGCCAACCAGGCCAGGAACCCGGCGCCCTGACCGATCAGGACGCTCCAGCCGGCCGCCGGATCGGCGTGACTGAGCAGCTCGACCACCTCGACGATGGTGCGCGGGTCGGCCTCGCGTCCACCGAGGCGCCGGGGCAGCGCGAGGGAGAACAGGCCGGCCTCGCGCAGACTCCGCACGACGTCGTCGGGTAACTGGCGCGACGCCTCCGCCTCGGCCGCACGCCGGTTCAGCTCGTCGTGCAGTGCCGCCGCGGCGGCGACCGGGTCGCCGGCGCGCGGCGCGGTGGCCCCGCCCCGGCCGGGCGGGTACGCGATGGATGTGCTCATGATGCTCGTCTCCTTGTCTGGGCCGGCCGGGTGGGCCGGGCGGTGCCGGCCGGTCACACGCCGAACAGGGCCGGCGCGCTGGGCGCGCCGAGCAGCGAACGGGCGGTACGGACCCGCAGGTCGGGCCCGAAGGCGATGTGCTGCCGGGCCGCCGCCAGGTCGCGGAGGAAGCGTTGCAGCGCACTGTCACGGGCGGTCGCGCCGGTGCCGGCCAACCGGGACGCCCCAAGCGTCACCTCCCAGCCGACCCGCATCGCGTGCATGCCGGCCGCCGCCACCTGCGCCCGCTCGGTCGGGTCGAGCTCGGCGCCGGCGCCCAGCCGCGCCTCCGTCCGGTGCAGGACGTCCAACACCACCAGCCGGGCCGCCCGCAGGGCCGGCTCCGCGCCGATGACGAAGTCCCCGACCGCCGGATCGTCGAGGAGCCGCTCCGTCGAGCCGGCCCGCCGCTTGGTGGCGGCGAGCCCGGTCAGCTCGTCCAGGGCGCGGCGGGCGACACCCAGCGGCACACCGGCGAACAACACCATCAGGATGTTGTACGGCGTGAGCCGGGTCAGGGGGGTGTCGAACGAGGCGGGCCCCGTGTGCGGAGCGGCCGTGTGCCGGGCCGGCACCACCGTGTCCGAGACCACCACGTCGTTGCTGCCCGTGCCGCACAGGCCGATGACGTCCCAGGTGGGATCGACGGTGACGTCCGCCGGCCGGAAAAAGGCGGTACGCAGCTCGGGCGGGCCCGAGCGCCGCTGGTCGACGACCGTCATCCCACCCATGTACCAGTCGGCGTGCCGGGACCCGCTGACGAACGCCCAGCGCCCGTTGACCCGGAACCCGTCCCCGACCGGCTCCCCGCGGCCGGTGGGTGCCATCGAGCCGGCGACGATCGGGTCCCGGCCGCCGGCGGTGGCGGCACGGGCGGCGTCCGGTTCTAGCCAGGACAGGAACACGGAGGTGTTGCCGACGAGCGTCGCCCAGGCGGTGGAGGCATCGGCCCGGGCGAGTTCGGCGATCACCTCCACGATGGTGGTCAGCGGCGCCTGCACACCACCGAGGTCGCGCGGCAGTCCCATGGCGAACAGGCGGGCGGCCCGCAGCCGCTCCACCAGGTCGGTGGGGAGCGTGCCGGCGGCCTCGATCTCCGCGCCCCGGCCGGCCGTCTCGGCGCCGATGTCGCGGGCCCGCTCCAGCAGCACCCGCGCGTCCACCGGGTCCGCCGTGCGGACGGGCCCCGACTCGACGGCGGTCACCGGGTGACCTCCGCCGGGTGCGGCCGGGCCGCCGCCTCGACGCGGTCCCGGATGAGCGCCAGCTGACGCATCGAGTTGGTGTTGATGTTCGCGGCCATCGTCGCGTCGTCGACCGGTGCGCCCGGCGCCATCGCGAAATCCTGCGTCCAGTGCATCCGTACCCCGGCCGGCGTCCGTTCGTACGACCACCGGATGAACATGTACTCGAAGGGTCCCTTCTCGACCCGGTGCGCGAGCGCCACGCCCCGGGCCGGATCGGTGAGCCGCTCGGACACCCACGACCAGACCCGCCCCTGCTCGTCCGGGTTCATGGTCAACCGGAACCGCACGTACTCCCCGTCGTGGTGCAGGATGTCGGCTGCGGCGTACTCGTTGAACAGGTCCGGCCAGCGCGCGACGTCGTTGGTCATCGACCAGACCAGCTCGTACGGGGCGTCGATGACGATCTCGTTTTCGGTGTGCGCCGCCATCTCAGGCGCTCCGCGCGAGTCGGTCGTTGACCAGGCTGATCAGGTCCGACGGCCGGTCCAGGCCATCGGCCCCGTCGGGCAGGGAGACCGCCAGCCGGTTCTCGACCTCGGCCACGACCCCCAGCACGCCGAGCGAGTCGACGCCCAGCTCGGCGAAGGCCGGGTCGGCGGCGAGCACGGCCGGGGTGACGGGGACACCGGCGCACCGCGTGACCATCTCGGCCAGGTCGTCGAGGTGCAGTTGCTTGTCGGACATGTCGTCTCCTTGACGTCGGTGAAGTTGGGTTGCGTCTCAGGGGCGGCTGAGCACCAGGGCTGAGGCGAAGCCGCCCACTCCCCGGGCCAGCACCAGCGCGTGGCGGGCGGCGACGGACCGTGAGTCACCGGTCACCACGTCCAAGCCCAGCGCCGGGTCGGGCCGGGGCAGGCCGGGCGCGGTCGGCGCGACACCGTCGCGCAGGGCCAGCGCGGCCAGGGCGGAGTCGAGGGCGGCGCTGCCCGCGTACAGCCGGCCGAAGCCGGTCTTCGGAGCGACCACCGGCACGGTCGCCGCCCGCGGGCCGAGCGCGCGGTACAGCGCCTCGGCCTCGGCGGCGTCGGCCTCCGGCAGACCGATCGCGTCGGCGAAGACCAGATCCACGTCCGTGGGGTCCAGCCGGGCGTCGTCGAGGGCGACGGTGACGGCCCGGGCCAGCGGCGCGGCGGTGCGGGCCCAGCCCTGCCGGTCGTCGGCGCCCGCAGGCACCCGGCCGGCGAAGGTCGAGCCCCATCCGGACACCACGGCCACCGGCTCCGCGCCGCGGTCGCGCGCGTGCCGCGCGTCCTCGAGCACGACCACCGCTCCCCCCTCGCCGGGCAGATAACCCGCCGCGGCGGGGGTGAACGGCAGGTAGGCCACCGCCGGGTCGGCAACCCGGCTGAGCAGGCCCCCGGTGAGCTGACAGACCAGCACGTACGGGCCGACCGGCGCCTCGGTGCCGCCGGTCACCATCGCCGCGGTCCCCCGGCGCACGGCCCGCCGGCTGTGCGCGAGCGCGTCCAGCCCGCCGGCGGACTCGGTGGACACGACGCCGCACGGCCCCTTGATGCCGTGGGCGATGGACATCTGCCCGGTGCAGGCGGCGTAGAACCAGGCGATCGACTGGTACGGCCCGACGTGCCGGGGCCCCTTCGACCACAGGGCGTGGATCTCCCGTTGGCCGAAAAGGTTGCCGCCGGACGACGACGCCGTCGTGACGCCGACCGAGTACGGGTCGTCGAGCGCGGCCGGGTCGAGCCCGGCGTCCTCCAGCGCCATCGACGTGGCCGCGAGTGCGAAGTGCGTCCACAGGTCCGTCTGGACCACGACCCGGCTGTCCACCCAGCGGGCCGGGTCGAAGTCGGCGATCTCGCCGGCCAGGCGCACCGGGTACCCGCTGGGGTCGAACCGGGTGATGGGTCCGATGCCCTGGCGCCCCTCGCGTACCGCGCGCCACAGTTCCTCCGTGCCGGTACCGGTGGCGGCGAGCGCGCCGATCCCGGTGACGACCGTCGTGGCGCTCATCGGCTACGCCTTCCCAGCCGGTCGAGCACGACCGCCGACTGGAACCCACCGAAGCCGCTGCCCACACTGAGCACAGCGTCGACCGCGCGCTCGCGCGCCACGTTGGGGATATAGTCGAGGTCGCACTCCGGGTCCGGGGTCGCGTAGTTCGCCGTCGGCGGCAGCACCCCGTGTTCCATGCCGAGGACGCAGGCCACCAGCTCGATCGCGCCGATCGCCCCGAGGCTGTGTCCCACCATGGACTTGATGGAGCTCGTCGGGGTCCGGTAGGCGTGGGCGCCCAGGCTGCGCTTGAGCGCCGCGGTCTCGTGACGGTCGTTCTGCCTGGTGCCCGAACCGTGGGCGTTGGCGTAGCCGATGCCGGTCGGGTCGACGCGCGCCTGGCGCAGCGCCTCGTCGATGGCGACCGACATCTCGATCCCCTCCCGGGTGAGTCCCGTCATGTGGTACGCGTTGCCACGCGTGGCGAAGCCGCCCACCTCGCAGTAGATGTGAGCGCCCCGCGCCCGGGCCCGCCCGAGCTCCTCCAGCACCAGCACCGCCGCGCCCTCGGCGAGGACGAAGCCGTCCCGGTCAGCGTCGAACGGCCGGGAGGCGTGCTCCGGGTCGTCGTTGCGCGAGCTGGTCGCCCGGATCGCGTCGAAGCAGGCCACCGAGATCGGTGAGATCGGGGCGTCCGACGCGCCCGCGACGACGACGTCGGCGTTGCCGTCCTCGATGAGTTGGAAGGCGTACCCGACGGAGTCGAGCCCGGACGTGCAGCCGGTCGACACAGTCAGCACCGGCCCGGCCGCACCCACGTCCGCGGCGACCTCCGCAGACAGGCTGCTGGGGATCAGCGCGTGGTAGAGGAAGGGCTGGACGTGCCCGGCGTCCACCAGCCAGTTGCGACCGCCGTCGGAGGCCACCACGTACTCGTCCTCCAGCCGCATGGTCGAACCCACGGCGGAGCCCATGGTGACCCCGACCCGCCCGGCCGACTCCTCGGTCACCGCCAGGCCGGCGTCCGCCGCGGCCTCGCGGGCGGCGACGAGGGCGAACTGGATGTGCCGGTCGAGCCGACGGATCTCGGTGGGGGTGAGCCCCTCGGCCGCCGGCTCGAAGTCGCACTCGGCGGCGATGCGGGACCGGAAGTTCGTGGCGTTGAAGAGGCTGATGGGGCGGGTGGCGGTGCGGCCGGAGGTGAGCAGGGACCAGAACGCCTTCTTGCCGATCCCCCCGGGCGCGACCACGCCGAGCCCGGTGACCGCGACGCGGCGGGTCACGCCCGACCACCCGTGGGGCCCGCCTCGGTGTCCACGTGGCCCAGCTCGGGGCGGGGCGCCAGCGGGCCGAGGTGGTACACGACGGTGGTGGTCGTCGTGCCCGGGTTGCGCAGGCGGTGGCGGGTGCCCGGCGGCACCAGCAGTGCCTCCTCGGCGCGCATCGGGTGCGGCTCGCCGTCGAGGTCGACCTGGAGGTCACCGCTGACGACGTAGAGGAACTCCTCGGAATAGGGGTGGTAGTGCTCGGCGATCCATTCACCCGGCTCCAATGTGGCGACCCCCAGGAAACCGGAGGTGCTGCCCACGGTCCGGGGGCTGAGCAACAGCCGGAGCACACCGCCGCGCCGGCGGTCGACCGGGGCGTCGGCGAGCCGGGCGAACCCGATGGGCCGATCGGTGGGACGACGGTGCAGCGGCACTGCCGTGCTCGCGCCGTCGGCCACGGATTCGATGCTGGTCATGTCGGTCCTTCCCGGGCGTGCAGGCACCGCCGGCCGTCGTGTGTTGTCAGCACGATCGGCGGGGCGGCTAGTGGACGAAAAGACGGCGCCGGCGCAGACGACGCGCCGGGGAACCGGCCGTGCTGATGCCGGCCGACTCCGCTGGTCGACACCGCCGCCCACCGGTTTCCGATGGCGGTCCAATGGGTGGTCCGGTGCCGGCAATCGCAGCCCAAGATTAGCTTTCCGCATTCACCATTGTCAACGATTTAGATGCTTCGACAAATCGATTCGCTACCCACTCGAATCATATTTCGAAGCACGCGGGAAATTGATTCCACAATTTCTGTCCAACCCGGACGGGCACCACCGGCCGACCGCCGGCACGGCCGACCGGTGGCCGGCGGCCCGCGCGGCGCGCCGGCGGGGACACCCGACGACGAGGGGCGCGCGACGCGCATCCGATCCGATACATTAGCCGGGAAAGTATCTTCGTCGAGGAGGAACACATGGATCTTGGGCTGCGCGATCGCGCGGTGCTGGTCACCGGCGGATCGTCCAACATCGGGGCGGCCACCGCGGTCGCCTTCGGGCGCGAGGGCGCCCGGGTGGCGTTGACCTACCAGAGTCGCAAGGACGCGGCCGAGAAGGTCGCCGAGGATGTACGCCAGGCAGGCGGTCAGGCGTACATCACGCAGTTCGACCTGGAGGAGCCGAACGCTGGCGCCCGTCTGGTCGAGGAGGTCGTCGGCCACTGGGGCGGCCTGGACGTGCTGGTCAACAACGCGGTGCGCTGGGCCGACCACAACCCCACCGAGCGTGTCTCCGCCTTCGAGAAGGACAACTCCGACTGGGAACACCTGATCGAGGCGAACCTGGCCGGCACGCTGCGCGTGCTCCGGGCGGCGATGCCGGCCCTGCGCGCCAGCGGCGTCGGTCGCATCGTCAACCTCTCCACCTCCCTGGTGGAGCGGGGCATGGTCGGTTCGGTGCCCTACGTCGCGGCGAAGTCCGCGCTCTACGGGGCCACCCGCACGATCGCCTGGGAGGCCGGCCGGGACGGGGTCGTGGCCAACGTCGTCATGCCGGGCTGGGTGATCGACGGCAAGGAGCTCGCCTTCGACATCCCCGAGCCGCTGATGAAGGAGCAGACGGACCGGCTGCCCACCGGCGCCCTGCCGTCCTGCAAGCACGTGGCCGACGCGATCGTCTTCCTGTCCGCGCCGGTCAACAAGAGCATCACCGGTGAGATCATCCGGGTCACCGGCGGCACCTCCTGAGCAACCGTGGGCCCGGTGACCGGCGGTCACCGGGCCCACGGCCGGGCGGAGGTCGGCTCAGACCGGCCGGGCCTCCAGCACGCTCTCGGCGCGCGGGTCGGACCCGGGCGGGGCGTGCCGGATCCCGACGACCTCGAAGCCGGCCCGCGCGACCAGCTCGGCCAGGTCCGCTCCGGTGCGGTAACGGCCGCCGAGCACCATGAGCATGCCCAGGTCGGCGAGGCGCCCCGGGTTAACACCGCTGCTCTCCGGCAGGAGCGCGTCGAACACGAACAGCCGGCCGTCGGGCCGGACGGCCGCCCGCACGTTGCGCAGCACCGTCAGCACCTGCCCGTCGTCGAAGTCGTGCAGCACCCGCACGATGCTGTAGACGTCCCCACCGGCCGGTACGGCGTCGAAGCAGCTCCCCCCGACCACGCTCACCCGGTCGGTCAGGCCGAGCCGCGCGATGTTCCGCTCGGCCCGCTCGACGGCCGGCGGCAGGTCGAACAGCACCCCGCTGGCACCCGGCGTGCGCTCCAGCACGGAGCTGAGGAACACCCCGATCCCACCGCCGATGTCGACGATCCGCTGGGCACCGGAGAAGTCGCAGGTCTCGGCCACCAACGGAACGAGGGTCTGCTGCCCCATCGCCGCGTCGAAGGTGGCCCGGGCCTCCGGCTTCTCCGCCAGGTAGTCGAAGTACGGCTTGCCGTACACCCGGTCGAAGGCGGGCTGACCGGTGCGCGCGGTGTGCAGCGCCTCGGCACACGCCGCGTACGCCTCCTCACCGTGCAGAATGGCGATGTAGCGATGACTGTCCGGGACGTCGGAGCGGAGCAGTTCGGCGGGACCGTTGAGGGCGAACCGGCCCCGCTCCGGCTCCGCGAACAGCCCGACCGAGCAGAGCGCGCGTAGGAACCGGGCCAGCGCGCCGGGGTGGGCGCCGACGCGGGCGGCCAACTCGTCGGCCGTCGCGGTGCCGGCCGTGAGCGCGTCCGCGACGCCCAGCTTGGCGACCACGTACAGGGCCTGTTGCAGCCACGCGCCGAACATCAGCCGCATGACCACCGCGCGGTCGCTGGGCGGGGGGACGGCGGTGCTTTCGGTGGCAGGGGTCACGGGTACTCCTCGCGCGTCGCAGCCGCGCCGTTGGCGCGCCGGTGGTCGGGAGCCCCGACGGGTGTCGGGGCGGCGGACGCCGGACGGCCGGCGTCGACTCTGGCATCGGGGGCGGCGAGACCGAACAGTCGCGCGGCGTTGCCCCAGCGGATGTCGTCCCGGGTGGCCTCGTCGACCGGCAACGCGTCGATGGCGGCCAGCCCGGGTTCCACCACGTCCAGCAACGGCGGCGAGTCGGTGCCGAACATGAGCCGCCGCCCGCCGAACGCGGCGAGGTTCGCCGCCAGGCCGGCCCGGCTCGGGGTGGCGGTGTCGAACCAGACGTGCTCCAGGTAGGCGCTGGGTCGCCGACGCAACCCGGCGACCGCGTCCGGAGCGGCGGCCGGGGAGGGCGGCCCGGCGGTCGGCGGCGGGCCGCCGCGGGGGGCACCCCGCCAGTGCGGCATGGACGCGATCAGGTCGAGTCTCTCCGTCAACAGCGCCAGTCCTCCCCCACCACCGGTGGCCACCAGTCGCAGCCCGGGGTAGCGGTCCAACCAGCCGCCGAGCAGGCAGCAGGCCACGCCGATGGTGACGTCACCGAACCGGCCGAGCTGTTCGAGCAACCGCAGATCCGACAGGCCCGTCCCGGCCACCGGGGCCGCCGGAGCGTGCAGCACGACCGGGGCGCCCACCTCCGCCGCCAGCGCGAAGAACGCGTCCGCCCGGCCGTCGTTGAGGTAGCGCCCGTTGACGCTGGTGTTGACGATCAGCCCGACGAATTCCCCGCCCCGGTAGGTATCGGCGACACCGGCCAGGTGCCGGTCGTCGCCGAACGGGTTGGCGTACACCAGGCCTCGCAGGTGGGCCGGATGCGCGGCGACGGTCGCGGCGATCCAGTCGTGGAACCGGCGCAGCTCGTCGTCGCTCTGCGCGTAGTTGTCCACCCCCGGCAGAGGCACCATCGCGCCAGCGCCGACCGGGCTGCCGACGATGGTCATCCGCACGCCGAGGGCCAGCTTGCGCTCGATCATGCCGGTCACGTCGCCGAGGCTCGGCGGCATCGGGAACCGCCGGAGCGACTCCGGCGGGCTGATGTGGCCGTGCACGTCGATGGTCACCGCGCCGCCTCCACCGCAGGGGCGAGCACCCGCAGCACGGCGGCGCAGTCAGCGTCGCCCAGCCCGACGGTGACGGCCGTGGCGTGGGTACGGGTGGCGGCGGCGGTCATCGGAAGTGACGTGCCGCTCTCCGCCGCCTGCGCCATGGCCAACGCGAGGTCCTTGGCCATCAGCCGCAGGCGGAAGTCCGGCTCGGCGTAGGAGTCGGTGGCCATCCGGCGGGCCTTGAAGCGCATCACCGGCGCCGCGAACCCGCTCTCGCCGATCGCGTCGAGTACCAAGCGGCGGGACAGGCCGGCCGACTCGGCCAGGGCGACCACCTCCGCCATGGCCTGCATCTCCAGGCCCATCAGGAGGTTCATGGCGATCTTGAGGCGCATCCCGGCGGCCAGTCCGTCCAGGTGGCGCACCTGCTGGCCGAGCGCCGCCAGCACCGGCTCCGCCCGCCGCAGCAGCGGCTCCGGCCCGCCGACGTACCAGCGGAGCAGGCCCTCCCGGGCGTGCTCGCCGTTGCCGAGGATGCCGGCTGCCAGCAGCGGCAGGTGCGCGGCCACGGCGTCCAGGGTCGCCGGGGACACGGTGCTCGTGTTCAGCACCACCCCGGCCGGACGACGGGCGGCATGGACCCCGGCGGGGCCGAGGAGCACGTCACGAACCGCCTGGTCGTCGGCGACCGAGACGAGGACCAGGTCCGCTCCGTCGACCGCCTCGGCGGGTGTGGCGGCGGCGGTGGCGGCGTGGCTCGCCGCGAACGCCTCCGCCGCGGCCCGGGACCGGTTGAACACGCGCAGGGTGGCACCGGTCGCGGCGAGTCGGCTCGCCATGCCGCTGCCCATGGTGCCCAGCCCGATCACCGCCACGGTCCGGCCGGACAGGTCCGGTGGCGTGCTCGTCGCGCCGGGACCGCCGCGCCCACCGGGACCGCCGCGCCCACCGGGGCCGCGTTGCCCCTCCCCGCCGGGGCGGGTCACCGGACCACCTCCTCGGCCCGGCGGTCGGCGACGAGGGTCAACCGGTGGTCGCGGAAGAACTCCGCGAAGCCCGCCTGCGTGCCCAGGTCGGTGCCCGGTCGCAGCAGGCCGGTGAGGCGGCCGGTGGTGGCGGCCCGGCTCACCGCCTGGCTGAGATGCCGTTGGGCCGTGTCGAGGTCACCCGCCACCTCGGCGAACCGGATGACGAGGTCGCCGTGCTGGAAGACGGTGGTGTTGGCCAGTGCCGTTCGCGGGGCGGCCCTTACCGGCAGTTCGCCCGCCTCGGCGAGGACGGCGGCCAGGTCGTCACCCCGACCGGGGCTCGTCGGATAGGCCAGGGCGAGCCTCGTCCGTGGTCCGGTCGGGTCGCTGGGCAGCAGCTCCGGCGCGGTCTCGCGGTGCACGACCCGGCGCATCATGGCCCGCCGGAAGAAGCCGCGCGCCGCCTCGGGACGGTCGAGGTCCCGCTGCTCCACCAGGTACGGATTGAGCGCCGCCTCGGTCGCGCGGATCGCCGGGTCGGCCGAGAGGTGGGCCATGATGCGCTCGAACGGACCCGTCACGTCGATGATCCGGACCACCCGGTCACGCCAGAGGAAGACCGTCGTCGCGAGCAGGGCGACCCCGTCGGCGATCCGGGTCTGCGGCCGGGGGTAGTCGGCCAGGACGCGCCGCACCTCGTCGACGGCCTCGGGTCGGACCGGAAAGGTCAGGCCGTAGCGTTCCATCACACTCCTCCATCGTCGGTCGTGGGGGCGCTGCCCGGGCGGACGGGGAGCACGGTGCGCTCTCCGGCCCGGCGCAGCAGGTCCAGTTCGTCGAGGCGGGCAGCGGCCCGGCGTTGCCAGACCCGTCCCGGGGTCAGCCGTAGGACCGTGTCGCGGACGAATCCGGCGACCGGGCTGTCCGCGTGCTGGAGCCGTCCGATCTCGCGGGCGTCCCGGACGGCCTCGGCGGTGGCCGGCTGGCGTACCGCGGCGTACCGGGCGAGCGCCGCGTCGAGGGAGCCGGGCGCCGACCAGTCCGCCGCGGCCAGCTCGGTGACGAGCGCGACCGCGTCCAGCAGAGCCTGCGCGGCGCCTTGGCCGGTGGTCGGTTGCATGGGGTGGGCGGCGTCGCCGACCAGCACGGCGCCCGGCACGTGCCAGCGGGTGACCGGGTCCCGGTCGTAGATGGGGGTACGCAGCACCCCCTCGGCCGCGGTGTGGTCGAGCAGCGCGGCCACCGGCTCGGGGGCACCGGACAGGGCTCGGCGCAGCTCGGCGTAACCGCTCCCGTCGAGCAGGCGCGTGCCGTCCGGGTCCGGCGGCGCGGCCACCGTGGCCACCCAGTAGGTGCGCGCGCCGGGCAGCGGCCACATGCCGACGGTCCGACCGACGCCGAAGACGTGCCGCGCCGTGCCGCGCCGGATCGTGTCGGTGGTGGTCTCCGCGGTGCCCCGCCAGGAGGTGTAGCCGGCGTGCCGCAGCGGTGCGGCGGTACCGACGACCTGCTCGCGGATGCGGGAGTGCACGCCGTCGGCGCCGACCAGCAGCGCACCGGCCAGCGTGGTGCCGTCGGCCAACCGCACCCGCACCCCGTCGGGTCGCGACTCGAACCCGGTGACCGTGCCGGCGTGCAGGCAACCGGCCGGCAGGGCCGCACGCAGGACCTGGGACAGCACCGCGCGGGGTACGGTGACGCTCGGCGCGCCCAGTTCCCGCCCGATCACGCCCGGCGACCACCGGGCCAGCGGCCGTCCGCGCCACGAGGTGAGAACGTAGTCCTCGACCGGCACTCCGGCCGCGACGACCCGGTCGGCCATGCCGAGCCAGCGCAGCGCCAGGACGGCGTTGCTCTGCACGCCGAGGGCACCGCCGCTCGCGGGTTCGGGGTCGCGCTCCACCACGGTCACGGGCAGCCCGAGGCGGACCAGCCCGAGCGCCGTGGCCAGCCCGGCCACGCCGCCGCCGGCGACGACGACCGGGCCCGGGGCGGTCACGACCGCGCTCCCGACGCGGCGCCGGAGGTGGCCGCCCGCACCACGAAGCGCAGCGAGGATCGCTCCACGACGCAGGCCATCATCGGCGCCGCGAGTTCCCGGTGGGCGTCCGTCCGTTCCCAGGCCAGGAAGTGCTCCAGGCTCTCCCACTCACTGGTGATCATCCACTGGTCGGGGTCGCCCACCGACTGGCAGAGCTGGTCGCCCAGGTGCCCGTCGGTCCGGGCCACGTTCCAGCGGACCGCCTCGTAGGCGGCCCGGAAGCGCTCGGCCGAGTCCGGTCGCAGCCGGAGCAGGAACACGATGCGCACGCGCTGGTCGTCGGTCGTCATCGGACCTCCTCCCACCGTCCGCTGTGGTGGCTGCGGCGTACGGCGTCGGAGATCGCCGCCACCCGCCAGCCGTCGGTGAGGGTGGGGTGCCCGGTGTCCGCCGCGCCGTTGATCGCCGCCACGAAGGCGGCGGCCAGCTCGCCCCAGCGGGCCAGCCCGATCTCGCGGGGCGTGTTGGCGCCCGAGCCGGCGGCCCGGTCCACGTCGCGTACCTCCGGGGCGGCGCCGATGCGGTGCAGGGTCAGACCGCTGGCACCCCGCCAGCGCAGCGTGCCGGTCTCCCCGAAGACCACGACCTCGTCCTCGGCCGGTCCGGCCAGGTGCCAGGCCTCCCAGAACCGCGCCCGCACGCCGCTGTCGAAGGTCGCCACGAAGTCGTACCCCGTGTCGGCCCGCACCGGGGCGCGGGGCGCGTCCACCGTGGTGCCGTGGTGTTGGCGGGCCCAGGCGAAGGCGTCGGTGATGTCGTGGAAGTCGGCCGCCACCACGGCCTCCTTGACGTCGTGGTGCAGCCGGCCGCAGACCGCGGTCACCTCCGCGCCGACGAGCCAGCGCGCCCGGTCGATGACGTGGCTGCCGTGCTGTGCCAGCGCCCCGCCGCCGTCACCCGCCTCGTACATCCAGGTCATGGGCAGGACCGGGACGCCGAGCGCGCCGGTCGAGTGGACCTCCAGTACCGGCCCGATCGCGCCCTCGCGCAGGAGCCGTCGCAGCTCAACGAGGGCGGGATCGTTGCGCCAGATGAAGCCGCTCGCGTGTCGTACCCCGGCACGCTCGGCCGCGTCGAGCATGGCGCGGGCGTCGGGTGCGGTCAGCGCGACCGGCTTGTCGCACAGGACGTGCCGGCCGGCGCGTACGGCGGCGAGCACGGCGTCGAGGTGGGCGGCCGGCGGGGTCGCGACCGAGACCACGTCGACGGCCTCGATCAGCTCGTCGATGTCGTCGGTTACCAGCGGGACGCCGAACTCCGCGGCCCGCCGCTCGGCACGGGAACGGGTCCGGCTGCTGAGGGCGGCGAGCGTGACGCCCGGTACCCGCCGGAAGCCTTCCAGGTGCAGGCCGGCGCCCCAGCCCGCGCCGAGCACTCCGATACGTAACTGCTGCGACATCCGGTACACCTTTCGAGGTCACGGTAATGGTGGTCGGACGGCCAGCCGTGCGGCGCCGCCGTCGACGTCGGACGGGTGCCGCATGCTGGAAAAAGTTGATGGACGATCCTGCGGCGGCCGGAGTGCACACGGGCCCGGGCACACCGTTTGTTCAGGCGGTGGCCGCAGTTTCGAATTCGCTGATTGCCTCATCATGCCGGCGCAGTAGGCCGCCGGTCAAGGCAGAGAATTAATTGACAAATTGCAATACGGAGCGCTTCCGTAACGGTTCTCAAGAAGTTGCGCGCGGTCCATTCTGAACTGTCCGGCGCGGAGGCTTCACATCTCGCACCGGTCGCGCTCTTGACCACCCGGGCGCGAATCGTGTTCCGTTAGCCTGGAAAGTATGTCGAGAGAGGTGGCGTTCATGACCGGAACCGACCGCACCGACCCCACCCCGAAGGACCCGACCGAGGAGATGCTGCGGCTGCACCTGATGGGTGGGCCGTGGATCGCACAGTCCATCTATGTCGCCTCCACCCTCGGCGTCGCCGACCACCTCGGCGACAAGCCGACGCCGGTGACAGACCTGGCCAAGGTGTGCGAGGCCCACGAGGGCGCGCTCTACCGATTCTGCCGCACGCTCGCCGCGCTCGGCGTGTTGCGGGAGCACCCCGACCGGGCGTTCAGCATCACGCCGATGGGCGCGACCCTGCGCTCGGACGCACCGCGCAGCCTGCGCTGGGGCACAATGCTGCACGGCAGCGAGACGTTCCGGGCGTGGGCCGACGTGATGCACACCGTACGGACGGGCCGGCCGGCCTTCGAGCACGTCTTCGGCGAACCCTTCTTCGCCTACCTGGAGACCCATCCCGAGCTCAACGAGATCTTCAACAAGACGATGGGGGTGACCGACTCGACGCCGAGCGTCCTCGACGAGTACGACTTTTCCGGCTGCGAGCAGGTGGTCGATCTCGGCGGGGGAATCGGGACGCTGCTGGCCGCCGTCCTGCGGCGGCAGCCGACCGCCCGTGGCGTCCTCCAGGACCTGCCCTCCTGCGTCACCGACGCACCGGCGCACCTCGCCGAGCAGGGCGTACGCGATCGGTGCGAGATCGTCGCGGCGAGCTTCTTCGACTCCGTCCCGCAGGGCGCCGACACCTACCTCCTGTCCCGTGTCCTGCATAACTGGGCCGAGGACGAGGCGCTGCGGCTGCTGCGCTCGGTGCGCGACGCGATCCGCCCGGACGGGCGGCTGATCGTCATCGACCACCTGCTTCCCACGACCGACGGGTTCCATCCCGGCGTCCTCGCCGACCTGCACATGCTCGTGGTCCTCGGCGGTCAGGACCGGACCGAGGCGGAGATGCGCGCGCTGCTGGAGCAGAGCGGGTTCCGGGTCAACGGCGTCCGGACCAGCCAGGCACGCGTGAGCCCGCGCACCGAGTCGCTGATCGAGGCGCTGCCCGCCGACTGAGCGGCACCCGTCCCACGCCCGTCGGCGCGGGCACCCGCAGCCGTCCCACGACCCGGCCCCCCGCCCAGGGTGCCGGGTCGTCGGCGCGTCGCGGTCCAGGTCACCACGGCAGGGTGATCCCGCGCGCCCGCCCCCCAGCGGCGGGGCCGGGGCGCCGCCGGCGCATCGCCCCCCGGGGAGCCTCCGCCGGGCGTCCGACCGGCAGTGGCAACCCCATTTTTGAGACCACCGGTGTCACCTCCGCGTCGCGTGTGCCACGCCCGCCGCGGGCGCCCACCCCGACGACATGCCGATGTGTCCGGTAGGTGTCGGGAAAACGAGATCGCGGCGGTTCGTAAATCGATGTTGGAACTTGCAGGCGGCGCACCTTCTGGGGTTTTCTGATGACGGTCCGCGATTGCTCGATAGCTCGGCGATGACATCCGGTCACCTGAGAGACCAGGTGCATGAGACCACACCGGTCGCCCCGTCACCCGAGCCGCGCACGGCACCGCCCCTCCTCCCTCATCGAGCCGACCCGTGCTGGCCGCGCCTCGATCCGACCCGGAAGGAAGCAATGATCAACGTAGAGCATCCCATCGCCACGACGCCCCTGCCCGACCTGCCGTCCCCGCTGGTCGCGGCCCTGGCCGACGAGGCGCGACAGCTCGCCGTGGACGCCACCGGGCGACTACGCTCGGTCGTCCTGTCGGTCGGCGACGCCCAGGTGGAGATCGAGTGGGCCCCGGCCGACTTCCCCGGCACACCGGAACCGGAGACACCCGAGCCGGACCCCCCGGCGCAGGTGCCGGTGGTCGTCACCGCGCCGACCGTCGGCGTTTTCCGCCTCGCCCCCGAACCGGGCGCCCCACCGCTGGTCACACCGGGCCAGCCGGTCGATCCGGACACACCGGTCGGGCTGCTGGAGTCGATGCAGGTCGGCAGCCCGGTCCCCGCCGGGGTGCACGGCACCGTGTGCCGGGTGCTCGTCGACGACGGTCGCGCGGTCGAGTACGGCCAACCACTTGTCGAGGTCGCGGCCGCGCAGCCGGGCCACGCCATCTGACCCGCGAGGAGTCGCCACATGTTCCGGAAGATCCTGATCGCCAACCGCGGCGAGGTGGCCCTCCGAATCGCGCGTACCTGTCGCGAACTCGGCATCCCCTGCGTCGCCGTCTACTCCAGCGCCGACGCCGGCTCACCGGTGACCCACCTCGCCGACGAGGCCGTCCACATCGGACCGGCCCCCGCCGCGCGCAGCTACCTCAACGTTCCGGCCCTCGTCGAAGCCGCCCGGATGACCGGGGCCGACGCCGTCCACCCCGGCTACGGATTCCTCGCCGAGGACCCCGACTTCGCCGAGGTGTGCGCGGCGGAGGGGCTCACCTTCATCGGGCCGGCCGCCGCCGTCCTCGAATGCCTCGGCAACAAGGCGTCGGCGCGCGACCTGATGCGCGGCGTGGGCGTGCCGCTGCTACCCGGCGGTGACTCGATCCTGCTCGACGAGGCCGACGGCCTGCGTACGGCCGAGCGGATCGGCTACCCGGTCATCGTCAAGGCGGTCGCCGGCGGCGGCGGCAAGGGCATGGGGGTGGCTTGGGACCCCGGGGAGCTGGTCGGCGCCGTCCGGGACACCCGCGCCGCCGCGCAGGCCCTCTACTCGGACAACCGCGTCTACCTGGAGCGCTACCTGCGCCACGCCCGCCACGTCGAGCTCCAGGTGCTCGGCGACCGGTACGGGGCGGCTGTGCACCTGGGGGACCGCGACTGCTCGGTACAGCGCCGGCACCAGAAACTCGTCGAGGAGACCCCGGCTCCCGGGCTGTCCCCCGAGACCCGGCAGGCCATGGCCGAGGCCGCGCTGACCGGGGTGAAGGCCGCCGGGCTGGTGGGCGCGGCCACCGTCGAGTTCCTCGTCGACGAGCACGAGAACTTCTACTTCATGGAGGTCAACCCGCGGCTCCAGGTGGAGCATCCGGTGACCGAGATGGTCACCGGCGTGGACATCGTGGCCCAGCAGATCCGGCTGGCCGCCGGGGAGCCACTGGCCCTGGAACAGTCGTCCGCCGTGGCGCGCGGTGCCGCCGTCGAGTGCCGGCTCAACGCCGAGGACCCGGACCGCGACTTCCTGCCCACTCCGGGCCGGCTGGACGCCGTACGCCTGCCCGCCGGGCCGTTCACCCGGGTTGACACCCATGTCGCACCCGGGACCGTGGTGACCGCCGACTACGACTCGCTGCTCGGCAAGATCGTGGTGTGGGGGCCGGACCGGACGGCGGCGCTGGCCCGGATGGACCGTGCGTTGGCCGAGGTGGTCATCGAGGGCTCCGGCATCCGGCACACCCGGGACCTGTTGCGGCAGGTGCTGCGCAGCGCCGACTTCGCGGCCGGCCGGCACTCGACCGACCTGCTGACCCAACTGCTCGGCACCGCGGCGCGGCCCGCCGGGGACGCCGGGGCGGGTGCCCGATGAGCGCCGGGGCGGAGACCGAGGAGGCGCTTCGGCGTCGGGTCGCCCGCTGGCCGGCGCAGCAGCACTACGGGCCGGAGCATCCGCGGCGCGAGGCCGTCGGCCAGAACGGCCGCCGAGCGCCGGGGCGACCCCGCAGTGAGACGGCCAACCAGGCGATCATGCTGGCGACGCTGGAGATGCTCGGTGAGGGGGTGTCCGTCGACGTCCTGTCGGTCGAGGCGGTCGCCGCCCGGGCCAGCGTGGGCAAGGCCACGGTCTACCGGCGCTGGCCGAACAAGTACGTCATGGTGGCCGCTGCCCTCTCCGAACTGCGCGAGGCTCCGACGCAGGTGACCGGCGGCCCGGTCCGCGAGGTACTGGTCGGCGTCCTGCGAGAACTCCTCACCTGGGCCGCCCACAGCCCGTCGGCGCGGGCGCTGCCGCACCTGCTCAGCGGCATGCGGGCCGCACCGATCATCGGCGAGGAGTACCACCGGGTCGTCCTCGAACCCCGGATGGCGGCGCTGCGGGCGGCCCTGCGCCGCGGCGTGCACCGCGGCGAGTTGCGGGGCGACCTGGACGTGGAGCTGACGGTGACGGTGCTCGCCGGCGCCGTCATGTCCCGGCTGATGCTTCCCGACGGGCAGCCCGACGGCACCTCCGGGATCATCCCGGACCCCGAGGCGACGGCGGCCCGGATCGTCGACCTATTCCTGACCGGGCTGGAGGTCGGCGCGAACGCCGGCCCGAACGGCCACCGGCCGGCACAGTGAGGAGCGACATGGACATCGGCATCGGCCTGCCCGCGGCGGTACCCGGCGTACGCGGCGCGGACGTGACGGAATGGGCCCGGCGCGCGGAAGCGCTCGGCTTCAGCTCGCTCGGGGTCCTGGACCGACTCGTCTACCCCAACCTGGAACCGCTCACCGTCCTGGCGGCCGCCGCGGCGGTCACCTCCCGCATCCGGCTCGCCACGTCGGTACTGGTGGCCCCGTACCGGGGTAGCTCCGCGCTGCTCGCCAAGCAGGTCGCGGCACTCACGGAACTCAGTGGCGGGCGGGTCGTTCTCGGTCTCGGCGCGGGCGGGCGGCGCGACGACTTCGACGTCGCCGGGGCGCGCTACGAGCAGCGCGGCGCCCGCCTGACGCGGGTGATCGACGACCTGCGCCGGGCCTGGACCGACGGATCGGGCCACGACGCACCGGCCGGTCCGGCCGCCAGCTGCCCGATCCTGCTCGGCGGGCGGGCCGACGCCGCCATCGAGCGGGTGGCCCGGCAGGCCGACGGATGGATTGCGGCCGGCGGCGACGCGGCCATCTTCCAGCAGTTCGCCGAGAAGGTCCGGCAGGCCTGGCAGAGGCACGGGCGCGACGGGGATCCCCGGTTGGTGAGCATCGGCCACTTCGCTCTGGGCGCCGGTGCCCGCGGCGCGGCGCAGCGGTACCTCACCGACTACTACTCGTTCCTCGGCCCGGCGGCGCAGTTCATCGCCGCCGGAGCCCTCACCGACGAGGACTCGCTCCGCGCGGCGGTGGCCGGCTTCGCCAAGGCCGGCTGCGCGGAGTTGATCCTGTTCCCCTGCACCACCGATCCGCAGCAGGTCGACCTGCTCGCCCACGCGCTCCGCTGAGCGCACGCGACGCCTCGGTGACACGGATGCCCGTGTCACCGAAGCGTCCGCCGTCCGCGCACCCGGCGCGGGCGGGTGTCACTGGCGGGCGCGGTCCCGCGCGGCGGCGAGCTGACCGGTGCTCAGCTCCCAGAGCCGGTCGCGGGCGGCGGCGTCACCGACCAGCGGGTGCGGCTCGGCGAGCGCCACACGGTCGACGTAGGCGCCCTGCACCCCGGGGAACGGATCCTCGATCAGCAGCCGGGCGACGTGCCAGCCGCCCACCGCCGGGGGCAGGGCGGGCCCGCCGAACGCGGCCCGCACCAGCCGGGTGTCCACGTAGCCGGGGCTGACGGCGGTCACCGCCGGACCCGCCGGGCGGCGGTGGGCCAGCTCGACCGCGCACGCGGTGAGCGCGAGCTTCGACTGGGCGTACGCGACGCGCCCGTCCCAGCCGCGCCGCAGGTCCGGGTCCTCCCAGGCGATGTCGGCCCGCAGGTGCATGCCGGAGCTCAGGTTGACGACGTGCCGCAGCCGGTCGTCGCCGAACGCCGAGACCAGGTCCAGTGCCAGCGCGAGGGCGGCGAGGTGGTTGACCGCCCAGGTGAGTTCGAAGCCGTCGGCGGAGGTGCGCCGCCGGGTTGGGTCGTCGCTGGCGAGAAAGAGACCCGCGTTGTTCACCAGGGCGTCCAGGCCGTCGGGGCGGTCGGCCACCTGCCGGGCCAGGGACGTCACCTCCGCGAGCGACCCGAGGTCCGCCGCGAGCGGTTCGACCCGCGCGCCGGGAACGGCCTGCGCCAGGTCCCGGCACGCACGTTCGGCGCCCGCCGGCTCGCGGCCGTGCGCCAGCACGGTCCACCCGGCCTCGGCGAGGTGGACGGTCGTGGCCTGGCCGATGCCACTTGTCGCACCGGTGACCAGCACGGTGCCGGGCGTCGTCCGGCTCACGCCGGGGTCTCCGCCGCCGGCGCGGGGTCGGCGGCGCCCCAGATCAGCCGGACGCGGGCGAGGTGCCGTGCGAGCCAGTCGCGGTGGTAGGCCTCCCGGGTCTCGCCGGGCAGCGTCTGGAGGGCCAGGTCCATGACCGCCGGGTCGAGCCCTTCCGCGGCCCAGGGAAGCGCGAAGTGCAGCAGCCCGTCGCGGGTGAGCGCCGCCGTGGTGCGGGCCTCGATGTCGAACCACTCGGCGCGGGTGAAGGCCTGGCTGAACAGGGGTACGAAGGTCTCCTCCTCCCGATCGAGGTGCGTCTCGACGAGCCGGCGCAGCCGGGTCACCCGTTCGGCGGCGGCCGGGCGGTCGGCCTGCGGCCCGGCCAGGGTGGTGACCAGCGGAGTGGTTTCGTCGAGCAGGTGTTGCAGCTCGACGTGTTCCCGTTCCAGGTCGTCGACGATCCGGGCGGCCGAGGGCATCCGTTCCACGAGCGCGGGGAGCATGTTGTCGTCCTCGGTGCGGTGGTGGTGCTCCAGCAGCTCGACGACACCGTCCCAGTAGGCGGCCAGGGCCTCGGCGCGCGCCCCGGTCAGGGGCTCGTCGGCGGTCAGCAGCGCCTCCACCCGGGCGAGGTCTCGCCGGAAGCAGTCGTGGGCACGCAGGAAGGGCATCAGGTCGCCCTGGTACATCGGTTCGGTGGGCACGTCGTTCGCTCCTCTCGGCAGGACGGCCGAGGAGCCGGCCGACGTCCCCTGGGTCAGCGGACCCCGGCCGGGGCCTCGTCTGCCGGCCGGCCCGACGCCGTCGATGCGAGAGCGTCGGAGACCAGGCCGAGCAGCCGTACGAATTCGTCGCGTTCGTCTGCGGTGAGCTGCGCCAGGGCGTCGGCCGCGAGGCTCGCCACCACCTGCGGAACGACCTTGCGCAGCGAGGTTCCCTTGTTCGTGAGCCAGATCCGGATCCGCCGCCCGTCGGACTCGTCGGCGCCGACGACCACCAGGCCGGAGGCCTCCATGCGTTGGATCGCCCGGGTGACGGTGGGCGCCTCGACCTTGATCCGCTGGGCGATCTCACCGGGGGTGAGGCCGTCGCGGTCCCAGAGGCACTCCAGGATGAACTGCTGGCCGGCGTGCACGCCGTGCTGGACGAGGCGGCGTTCGGCCTCGCTCTTCAGCCGCCGCGAGACCAGACTCAGCGTGGTGAGGAAGTTTCGATCAACAGGATTGCCGGCCATCCCGGCAGCGTAGCCAAGTAACGGAAGGTCGAGCCAATGAGTCGGTGGCCGGACCGGTGCCGGTACCATCCGGTCACAGATGGTACCGGCACCGTTGTCCGAATCGTCAGAGCCCGAAGGCGAGCAGCACCCGCCCGGGGATCCCGTAGAAGTTGTAGTAGCCGGACTGCACGTAGACCATGCCGTTGGCGACGACGGCCCCGCCGTTGCCGGAGACCGAGCCGCCCGACCCGGTCTCGCCGTTGACCCCGGTGAACGTGCGGACGGTATCGTAGGACCACAGCACCGCGCCGGTGTTCGAGTTGTAGACGCGGAACTTCCCGTCGGTGCTGCCCTCGTAGACCAGGCCCGGCGTGGTGGTCACCGCCGAGATGTGAGCCAGGTGGCAGTTGTCCGGGAACGCGACCGCCCCGCCGGTGCTGCACCCGTTCGACGGGTTCGGCGTAGTCCACTGGATCGCGCCGGTGGCCGGATTGAGCGCGAACAGCGTGCCCGGGTTGGCCTCCCAGGTGGCCACGTACAGCCGTCGACCGTCGTAGCTGGAACCCCACTGGATACCCGACTTGCCACCGTTGGGCTGTGGGATCGAGAGCTGCTGCTGCCAGACGACCTGGCCGGTCCGGGCGTCGAAGGTGTGGTAGATGCCGCTCTTCTGGCCGATACCCACCAGCAGGCGGTTGTTGGCGTAGAAGATGTTGGGCGTGGCGCCGAAGTCGTAGTCGAGGTTGGTGCCGTCCTCGAGTCCCTCGCAGTTGGGCTTGGGCGTTGGCAGGAGGCATCCGACGGTCCAGGAGTCGGACTCGGTCATCTGCTGCTTCCAGCGCAGTGCTCCGGTGTCGGCGTTCACCGCGACCACGGTGTCCCCGTCACCGCCCGCGCCGGTGTAGTTGTTGCCGGTGGCGAAGTAGACCGTCCGGGAGATGGGCTCGATGACGGGGCTGCCCCACACCGCCGCGCCGGAGGACTCGTACCGGGCGACGCCGTCCGGGGTCGTGCCGACCTGCACGGCCGGCGGCATCGTGTAGTGCCGCCAGACGACGGCACCGGTGTTCAGGTCGAGCGAGACGAGCTGACCCCGGAACGTGCAGCACGGGTATTGGTCGTTGGCGGCGTACTGCTCCTCGCTGCTGGAGACCCCGACGTACACCTTGCCGTTGAAGATGAGCGACGAACTGGTCACCACCGTCGCGGGGTGGTCGGAGAGGCGCCGTTGCCAGACCAGGGCCCCGGTCTCCTTGTTGAGCGCGTAGAGGTAGCCGCGGTTGTCACCGAAGACCACCAGGTTGCCGGAGACGGCGGGGCCGCTGCGTGACGGGTTGGGGTTGTTTACATCGGACGGACCGGCGATCGGCGTGCGGTCGAAGACCCACTTGGTGGCGCCGGTCACCGCGTCGAGCGCGTAGAACTTCGAGTCGCGGGAGCCCACGTAGAGGACGCCGTCCACCACCGCCGGCTGCGATCCGTTGGCGCCGTCGATGTCCGGGAAGACGAACGCCCACTTGAGCTTGAGGTTGCCGACGGTGGACTGGGTGATCTTCTTCTCGGCCGGGTTGAAGCGCGTTCCGAGGACGTCCTTCTGCCAGCCCGGCCAGTTGCCGTTCAGCATGATCGCCGGACGGCTGTCTGCCCCGGGGGCGGCCGCCGGCGCCGGCGCCGCGGTGAGCGTCGTCCCCATCAGCGCCAGGACCGCGAGGGCGACGGCGGATCTCCCTCGTCGTCGCATACTGAAAATTCCGTACCCCATAAATCCCCCATAGTTAGCTTGCTACCGGACAAGAATCGAGGGCAGCATACTTCGAACGTGTAAAGTGATCAACAGGAAATGACTGGCGAAAGATAGCGCGCTAACTACTCGAATCGGACATCGATCAGGGTTGCATCGCCACCCCGCGCCACTATGCCTTTTGCCGGCTAAATACCGGGCGCCGAGCAGGGCCGACTTGCGTCGACAGCAACCCCCGGGTGAGCTCACGGACCGCCCGCTCGGTCTCGTCCACGGCGGGCACCGCCTCGGGCGGCCCCGGTTGGAACAGCCGCCACATGTCGACCATCAGCATGCCGTAGAGCATCCGACTGACCAGCTCGGTGTCGAGATCCCGACGAAAGTCACCGGTCGCCACGCCGTGGTCGAGTATCTGCCGCAGCCGATGCCGCTCGGTCTGGAGAATCCGGACGAAATAGTTCTCCACCAGTCGCGGATTACGTCGGATTTCGCCCACCAACTGCGGCATTATCTGCGCTTCTGGGCTCTCGTGCAGCCACTGGCGGATCTGCCGCAGCGTCATCACGAGATCGTCGTGTGCGCAACCGGCCCGAGGCAGGGGGCGCACCGGGCGCCGTTCGAGATCCTTGAGCGCGGCCTCCAACAGCCCCCGTTTGTCCCGCCACCGGCGATAGATGGTCGCCTTGCTCACACCGGCCCGATCCGCGATCTTGCCGAAGGAGAGCGCGTCCAGAGTGAGGCCCTCGGCGAGCAACTGGACGGTGGCGGCGAGGAGCGCCCGATCCACCTCGGACTTGCGGGGGCGTCCGCGTGCGCGCGACGGCTTCGCGACCCGCCAGTACGCGACATCACTCGTCACCGCCGGCCCTCCTTGGTCCCCGTGCCGGCCGGGCACCGGTGGAAACGCGCACGTGCTCCCCCATCACCCTCAACCCCTCTCCGCCCCGACCGGCGCCGCCCGCAGGACCATCAGCGGCTGCCCGTGCTGAACGAGCTCACCGTCGCCCACGAGCACGTCGACGACGCTGCCCTCCGCGTCGGCGAGAACCTCGATCATCAGCTTCATCGCCTCGATGATCCCGACCTGCGTCCGCCGGCCCACCACGTCGCCGGCCAGCACGAACGGCGCGGCACTGGGCTCCGGCGCCCGGTAGAACGTCCCGGTCAGGGGCGCCGGGACGAGCACGGTGCCGGCCGGCGGCTCGGCCGGCTCCGACACCTCCCGGGCGGCGACGGGGCGCCCGGCGGCCGCTCCGGTGACCCCGCCGACGTGGTCGCCGTCGGCCCACACCATCTCCAGGGTCGCCGCCCCGTCGGTCAGTCGGATCCGACGCAGCGGACCCCGCACGTCCCCGGCGATCCGCTGCGCGGCGGAGCGCAACGCCGCCAGCGGGGCCGCCTCGTCGCGGCTCATCGGGCCACCTGCCCGACGAGGTGGCCGACGCTCGGCCGCTCACCGTCGGGGACCGTCCCGTCCGGCGGGCGTACCGCAGCCTCCCCGGGGGCTCCGATCGCTCGCAGCCGGGCGCGGCGCCGCGCCACGACCTCCTGGACGTCGACGCCGTCGAGCGCGGCGAGGGCGTCCTCGATCGTCCGGCGCAGCCGGACCGCCGTCCCGTCCGGGTCACGCTGCGCACCGCCGTCCGGCTCGGGCACGACACCGTCGATGACACCGAGGTCCAGCAGGTCCGGCGCGGTCAGCCGCAGGGCGGCGGCCGCCCGGGGTGCGTCCTGCGCACTCCACAGGATGGCCGCACAGCCCTCCGGGGAGATGACCGAGTACACCGCGTTGCTCAGCATGAACGTGCGGTCCGCGACGGCGAGTGCCAACGCGCCACCGCTGCCCCCCTCCCCTGTGATCACCGAGACCACCGGCGTCCGCAGACCCACCAACCGCAGGATGCTCGCCGCGATGGTGTGCGCCTGCCCGTGCCGCTCGGCGTCCAGCCCCGGGTACGCTCCGGGGGTGTCGACCAGCGTCACCACCGGCAGCCGCAGCTTCTCGGCGAGCGAGAACAGGCGGATCGCCTTGCGGTAGCCCTCGGGACCCGCCATCCCGAAGTTGGTCGCCAGCACCTCCCGGGTGCTGTGCCCCTTCTGCGTGCCGACGAGCACGACGTGCCGGTCACCGATGCGGGCCAGGCCGCCCACCACGGTGGCGGAGTCCGCGCCCAGCCGATCGCCGTGCAGTTCCAGGAACCAGTCGCAGATCCGCCCCGCGTAGTCCCGTACCGTGGGCCGATCCAGGGCGCGGGCGCGCTGCACCACCGCCCAGGCGTCCGTGCCGGGCCGCCCCGGCCGCTCGAGCGGCCGGGGCGCGGGCGCGGCAGCCCCGACCGGACCGTGTCCGCGCGCCGCACGAGGGGTGCGCCCTGCCGCCGCCAGGAGTCGACCGACGACCTCCGGCAGCCGGGAACGGTCGACGACCAGGTCGACCAGCCCGTGCTCGCGGAGGAACTCGGCGGTCTGGAAGCCCAGCGGCAACTCCTGGCCGATGGTGTCGCGGATGACGCGGGGGCCGGCGAACCCCAGCCGGGCACCGGGCTCGGCAAGGATCACGTCGGCCTGGGTGGCGAACGAGGCCGCCACCCCGCCGTACGTGGGGTCGGTAACGATCGAGACCACGAGGAGACCGGCCTCGTGCAGGCGGTCCAGCGCCTGACTGACCTTGGCCATCTGCAACAGCGACAGGATGCCCTCCTGCATCCGCGCCCCGCCGGAGGCCGGGACCAGCAGCACTGGCACCGCGCGCGCCAGGGCCTCCTCGGCGACCCGGGTGATCAGTTCACCGGTGCCGGTGCCGAGACTGCCGCCCAGGAAACGGAAGTCCATCACCGCGAGGGCCACGGGGTGGCCGTCCACCATGGCCGTTCCACCCACCACGGCTTCCCGCTCGCCGGTGGCACCCCGGGCACGCGCGAGTCGCTGCGGGTACGGCATCGAGTCCACGAAGCCCAGCGGGTCGACGGCCCCCTCGGGGGCGGTGATCTCCGCGAAGGACCCGGGGTCGACCAGACCGGCGATCCGGGCCCGGGCGGTGAGCCGCCCGTGATGTTGACAGAACGGGCAGACGCCGAGGTTCCGCGTCCACCGCTTGCCGTAGACCAGTTGGCGACACCCGGCGCAGCTCAGCCAGCCGGACCGCTCGCCCACCTCCACCTCACCGACCGACACGATTTCCTCCCCGTCTGCTGCCGCACGCGCAACTTCTCGTCACGCCTGGTCGAATACTTACTGACTCAGGTCCATGTGCAAGGATTAGAATCGCCCCCGTTTCGTATCGACTAGCACTGATGGTTATCAAACCAGCCGCACGGCCGCAGCGGTGCCTGTACGAACGGTAGCGCAGAAAGCCCCAAGCCAAAAGCGGCATCCTGCGGAATCGACCCGCGGCCATTATCCGACGGCGCCCGAGGCGCGATAGCACAGTTTCGAGACGATGGCGAGACTGATTTGATCCTTTGCCCGGGGCAACCACCACCGACATAATCCCGGCTCCCCCATTCGGCGCCAGGCGTGGGCCGGGCCGGGTGCCCGGCGCCGCCGACGGGCGCCCCGCAGGCGCTCCCCGCGCACCCGGCCCGGCCCCTCCCATCCGGACGAACCGGGTCGAGCCAGCACCGCGAGCCCTCCTGAACAGCGCTTACGCCGCAGGTCAGCACCGCCCCGCTGCACGGCGGCGCACCAGCACCGGCTCACCGGCGCGGACGCCCGCCGAGCGGCGACGACCACCACGACGGCCCGCAGCAGATCACCGGGCCGGTGCGGCCGAGGGGTGTCTGTCCCCAGAATCCCGGGAGGCGACCGGACGCACCGGCGCCGGAATTGACACACCCGCACCGGTCGCCGTGCCATGACCAGACCGCCCGCAAACGACTGGCAAGAGATTCACCATCTCATTTCGCGTCACTGGCGGCCCAGATCGCAGCAACCTTTCCTGTGACGGGTCACGAGAAACCTGAGAGAACAATCTCTCGCCATTGTTCACCAATATTCGAGCGGTGTTCGCCGGTGCTCAAAGAATGTTCGGCTGCCAGCCCGTCGGCGCGTTCCCGGCAATTCGGCGGATCGTCGGCCGTTGGGTCGACATTCGCGCGGCCTCGCGTCGGTGAGCCCGCAGGCCGACGGGTCGGCAGACCAGCACGGCGTCGTGCCGCGAAGGGCCCGGGCTCGTCTGCGGCCCACGCGGGACCCGACCGGGTGACCCTCCGGTGGGTCGCCGGGGAGACGCTGGCGCCGATCGGAACGGATACGACAGTCACCCGCGGGGCGTGGTGCAATTAGCCGCACGGGCCCCGCCCGCCGTAGGAAACCTGCAACCGCCCGGCTTCCCGATCGGCTATTCCGTCGCTCACCCTTCGTCGCCCGGCAGGTGCGACACGGCCGGCAACTCGGCCGCCGGCTGAACGACCAGCCTGAAACGCAAACGGTGCGCGCTGCGGTCGATCTCGGCGCGCACCGTGGGGTAATGGTTTGTGTCCGAGGGGGGATCGATACCTAGCCCCACGCGGGACGGACTCCGAAACGGCGATATTCGTAGATCTTGGACCCTCGGCATAGCCGTCGAATCCGGTCCCACCTCGGCATCGGGTGGTCAATCCCGGCCCCACCACAAGGCTGGGCGGGGTTCATCGACGGGGTTTCGGTAGCCGGATGGGCCGGGGCGTGGCCTGCTTCGTTCGTTCGAGCGGGACGAGACGAGACGAGCCGCAGCCTGGTCGAGCAGGGAGTCCGGTCCAGGTAGCCGGTTGTCGAATAGAAGACGCGTGAGATGTCGGCCGGTGGGGTCGAAAAGCAGACATGTGGCTCTGCATCCGCTTGTCTGGTGCTTCTTTGCTTGCAGGTATGGCATCAGGTAGGAGGCGGTGGTGCCGGCGTCTTCCTCTGGAGCGTGGCATGCCCATACAAGTAGGACAGGCTTGCCGGAAGTCTCGCCCATTAGATGTGTGATGGAGTGATGTTGTTGGTCGCGGCGCACGAGTTTGGTGAGATCGGCGGCGTATCGGCCGAATGACTGCTGGACTTTCCAGTTGCCTTCCGGCAGTGCTGTCGATGTCGATAGCCAGCCCGATGCTCCGGTCGCGGTGACCTGATCGACAAGTTCCAGGAGCCGTTGGTCTGCGGTGAGACGTGGCTTGTCTGCCGGAGCCTCGTTCGGATCGAGTTGCGCGTCATACCAAGCATCAAGTGGTCCTGTATAGCTGGCGGCGAGTTCGGGCTGCTGTTCCTCGAAACGACGAAGGTCTGCGGGAGACGCGGGCGCCGCCCACGGCAGCGCCTCCGATCTCCTCTGCGGGTCCGGTTCTACATAGAGTCCTCCGTGCAGAAAGAGCAGGAAGAGGTCGAGTTCGTCAACGGCGCGATACTTCCAGGCCGCCGGCTCGGTGCGGCGACCCAGGTAGAGCAGCAGTTCGCTCTCACGGCGCAGCGAGCAGCCACTGTTGGCGGTGAACAGGTGCACGGGGATGCCCTGGAGCATTAGGCTGCACGCCGCGAGAGATCATTGTCTGTGACCACCACGCGTGGACCATCGAAGCCGAGACCGCGATCTACCCGCTCACCCCGGCGTTGAGCTTCCTCGCCACGACAGCAAAAATCCCCGCCCAACGGGACGGGGATCGGAGGCACGACGCAGAGTAGGTCCGCGGAAGCGGGGTTGCGGCATCGCCATCAACGCGAACGCCCCGGCGGCACCGCAACCCAGCGTGCCGGCCGAAACCTCGCAGATGAGCCTCGCCACGACGATCGACCCGCCTGGGCTGGGTCGGCGTGTCCGTACGAAACGGCTCGGTCATCGGTAGATTTGGTCCCGTGCCAGAGCCGACGCCCCTGGGTGACTTCCTCCGCGCGCGGCGCGCTGTCCTACGTCCCGTCGAACGCGACGGCAAGCTGCGGCGCGTCCGCGGGTTGCGCCGCGAGGAGGTGGCGAAGCTGGCCTCGATCAGCCCCGATTACTACGTACGTCTGGAGCAGGGCCGCAACGACAGCCCGTCCCCGCAGGTGGTCGATGCGCTCGCCCGTGCCCTGCAACTGGACGAGGACGGCGCGAGCTACCTGCGCAAGCTCGCCGACCAGCCCCGGACCACCCCCGCCTCCGACGATCGCGAGCAGCTGCCGGAGGGCATCCGCCTGTTGATCCAGGGGCTGCACGAGGTGCCCGTCTTCGCCCACGGCAAATACCTGGACGTCCTGGCCGCCAACCCGCTCGCCGGGGCGCTGTTCCCGGGCCAACCGGAAGGGGCCAACCTGCTGCGGGTGGCATTCACCGACCCCACGGTCCGTGCAATGTACGACCAGTGGTCCACGGTGGTCGCCGAGGTCGTCGCCAACGCCCGACTCGTCCTCGGCGCGGACGCCGGCTCCGAGCAGCTCAAGGATCTGGTGGAGGAGCTGCGCACCACCGACGACGACTTCCGTGCCATCTGGGACCGGCAGGACGTGAGGGAGACCGCCGCCGGCGTTCGGACCCTGCACCACCCGGCCTTGGGTGACCTTGAGCTGATGTACGAGCGGCTGCACATCACCGGCACCGACGCACAGTTCCTCGTCATCCATCACGCCCGCCCCGGCAGCGAGTCGGAGTCGAAACTGGCGAAACTGCGCGCGACGTTCCTATGAACGACAACCCCAGGTACGTCCGCCCGCACGGCCGTACCGTCGTTGACATGTCCAATCTGATTACCACTCCATTCGGGTTCGAGAGCACCGCGGACGAGGTTCTCGCCGGGGTCGACCTCACCGGCAAACGCGCCATCGTGACCGGCGGCGCCACCGGCATCGGGCGCGAGACGACCCGCGCCCTGGCCACGGCCGGCGCCGAGGTCACCATCGCGGCCCGCGACGTGAACGCGGGCCGACAGGTCGCCGAGAGCACGCCGGGCGACATTCGGGTTGTCCCCCTCGACCTGGCCGACCTCGACTCGGTCGACGCCTTCACCCGCGCCTGGCAGGGCCCGCTGCACATCCTCGTCAACAACGCCGGCGTCATGGCCGTACCCGACCGGCGGCTCACCGCCCAGGGCCACGAACTGCAGTTCGGCACCAACTACCTCGGCCACTTCGCGCTGACCGTCGGCCTACACGACGTCCTGGCGGCCGCCGGCGAAGCACGGATCGTGTCGGTCTCCTCCAACGCCCACTTCATGTCCGACATCACCTACGACGACATCGACTACGTCCACCGCGACTACAACCCCTGGACCGCCTACGGCCAGTCGAAGACCGGCGACGTCCTGCTCGCCGTCGAGGCCACTCGCCGGTGGAACGCCGAGGGCATCGTCGCCAACTCGCTCAACCCCGGAGCGATCGCCACCGGCCTGCAAAAGCACACCGGCGGCCTGCGTACGCCCGAACACCTGCGCAAGACCCCGCCACAGGGCGCCGCCACCTCGGTCCTGCTCGCCGCTTCCCCGCTGCTCGACGGCGTCGGCGGCCGCTACTTCGAGGACTGCAACGAGTCCCCGACCCTGACCGCCCCGCCAGAGATGTTCGGCAAGGGTGTCGCCGCGTGGGCCGTCGACGCCGACAACGCCGCTCACCTGTGGGACGTTGCCAGGGGTCTGCTGAAGCGATGACCGTCGGTTTCATCGGCCTCGGCGACCAAGGCGCACCGATGGCGCGGGCGATCGCCGACAAGGGCTTCGATCTGTACGTGTGGGCCCGCCGACCCGATTCCTACCGCGCCCTGGACGGCAGCCCGCACACCGTCGCCGACAGCCCTGCCGACCTCGCCGCTCACGCCGACATCGAGAGGCACCGCGGAGACAACCCACCTGCCACTCACGCCGAAGCCGAGCATCAGCACGGCAAGGAGTCCCGGGATAATCCCAGCAGCGCCGCTGCGACTCGACGAAAACCTGTCGGGCTGGGGCCGGTAGCAGGCACGGAGGTAAGGATCTTCACCGTGGGCGGCCCACGTACCGCGAACTAGGTAGTTCTTGCCGATGTGTAGCGGTTGCCGTCTTGGCACGATCGCTTCTGCCGGGTGTGGATCTAGCGGCTCGCTCATGCCCGGCGATCCGATGGTCAGTGACCGCAGAGGGGCTTCACGATGGAGAACATTACGGACACCGACGAGGCCGGCATTGACGTGTCGGCACCGGTGGTCAGCCGCCACAGCGTCACGGTGACCGCGTCGGCGGAAGCCGTGTGGCGGATCCTCACCGACATCGACGCATGGACGACCTGGCTGCCAGAAATCCCGTACGCACGCGTGGAAACACCCGGTCCGCTCGCCCCGGGCTCCGTGTTCCGCTGGTCGGCCGCGGGCATGGAGATCGAGTCGACGATCGTTCAGGTACGGCCGCGGGAACGCCTCGTGTGGCGGGGATACGGTGACGGACCGGACGGGGTCCTCGGTGTCCACGTCTGGGCGCTCACTCCGGCCGGCGACGGCGTGCAGGTGTCGACCGAAGAGTCCTTCGCCGGCCCGCCTGTCGATGCCGACCCTGGGCCTTTCCAGGAGGGCCTCGACACGACCCTCGCCAGGTGGCTGGAACGACTCAAGGGCACCGCCGAGGCGGTGACCGCCCCGTGAAGAATCGTGTGTTTGCCGTCGCGACGGCGGTGGTCGTGGCCGGCCTCGTGGGCACCGCGGGTGCGCCGGCTCGGGCCGAGGTCAGGGGCGATGTCAGTGCCGACCACGCGACGGTGCGATGTGCGGGACGGACTGTCGACACCGCGGCGAAGATTCGCTATCGGACGGAGACGACGATCGACGCTCCGCTGCGAACCGTCTGGAAGTTGCAGACCGACGTGGAACGCTGGCCGTCGTGGCAGAAGCCGGTTTCCTCCAGCAAGCGGCTCGATCGTGGCCCACTGCGTCCCGGTTCATCCTTCCGATGGACGACACCGGTCCTCGAGACCGCGCTGAATCCCGCCACGACCCTCGTCGTCACGTCCACCGTCCGGCAGCTTCAACACCAGAGGTGCCTTCGGTGGGACGGCCCGGCGATCGGTGCGGGGCTGCGCATCGACGAGGGGGTCCACGTGTGGACGTTCACCGAGATCGACGGTCGCGTTCTCGTGCGTACCGAGGAGACGTGGCGCGGGGACCAGGTGGAGCAGGACGTCGCCTTCTCCACCATGGCTCTCGGGGCGGGCCTGGAGACGTGGCTGACGGAGCTGAAGACGCGTGCCGAACGGGAGTGTGACCGGGCCCGGCGCCCAGCGCTGACGTGACCCGGCGGGCCCCGCCGGTCTCGGACCGGCGGGGCCCTTTCGTCGCCCGGTCGGCCCGGCTCCGTCAGCGGAGTAGTTCTCGTAGCTGCCGGCGTGAGGTGATGCCCAGCTTGCGGTAGAGGTTGCGCAGGTGGGCGTCGATCGTTCGCGGGCTGACGAACAGCAGCGCGGCGACCTCCTTGGTGCCCGCGCCGGAGGCGACCTTGCGGGCGACGAGTAGTTCGCGGGCGGTCAGCCCCGCGAGCGGATCGGCGTCGTCGGCCAGGGTCGGCTCGCCGATGGCATCCAGTTCGCGGGCGGCGCGGCCGGCGAACCCGCGCGCGCCGATGGTGGAGAGCAGTTCGTGCGCGGCGCGCAGCTCCACCCGCGCCTCGGCGCGACGGCCGACCCGTCGCAGCCACTGCCCGTAGAGCAGTCGGGCACGCGCGTGGTGGACTCGCATCCTGCTCCCGGCGAACCGGCTGATCGCGGCACGGTAGTGGTCCTGCGCGCCGAGCCCCGGATCGAGCAGCGCACTCGCCAGTAGCTGCGCACCGGTCGTCCACGCGTTCGGATTGACCCGTGCGACATCCCCGATCCATTCAGCCGATTCCTTGGCTTCCTCGGGACGTCCGACGAACGCGGCGGCTTCGACCAGCTCGTGGTGGAAGACGGAGGCGGCGTACGCCCCGCGCCGGTGCTGATCCCGTACGAGCAGCAACGCGTCGATCGCGGCCTCATGGTCGCCGCTGCCGTTGCCCAGAACCCCGATCGCGTAGTGCAGCGCGGTGGGTTTCACCCCCACCCAGTCGCGCAGCTTCTCCCGGATCTCGCGGAACCGCTCGACGTCCCCGCTCCAGGCGGCAAGCATCAGGTCGGACCCGACGAGGTTTGACGTCCCGGCGGCCTCGTCGACCGCACGCGCCTCGATGATGCTGACCTGCGCGTCGGCGAAGCGGCCCACTATTGTCCGGGCGACCGCCTGGAAGCGCAGCGCATGGGGCAGGATCGCGTAGGCGCCCTGTGCCCGGGCGAGCTCCACCTGACGGTCGGCGATCTCCTCCATGGCGTCGCTGTCACCGAGGTCGACGCTCAACACGCAGGCACGTTCCATCCACCACGGATCCGCGTCGGACGTGCGGGCGTGGTCCCGGAAGGCGTCGACCGTACGGCGCATCATGGGCATCGCCTCGTCCACCGGGCGGAGGTTCTGCTCGACCAACGCCTGCAGCAGCAGGTCGACCGGACGTGGCGGCTGACGCTGGGGCACCCGTTCCCGGATGTGCCGGGCGAGATGCCGTAACCTCCCCGGCTCGTCGACGCTGAACATGAGCGATGCGAACGCCTCCAGGTAGGTCTCGCGGACCTCGTCGGGCCCCACGCCGTCGGCCGCGTCGATGAGCGCGATCGTCGCCGGGATACTGCGCGTCACGTGATAGTCGATCATCGCGCGCAGCAGTCGCGCGGCGCAGCGGCCGGCTTGGTCCGGCTGGAGACGCTCGGCCTCGTCCACCAACTCCCGGGCGGCAGAGGGTTCCCCCGCACCCAACCGTGCCCTCGCCGCGGCCAACAACCGCCGGGCCTGCCGCGACCGGCCGGGTGTCAGTCGGGCCGCACGCTCGAGGAACGCGGCCACGGCCGCGAATCCGCCGCGGCGCTGTGCCCGCCCGGCCGAACGCTCCAACTCGGCCGCGGTCTCCTCGTCCGGGCCGGTGATCGCGTTCGCCTGGTGCCAGGCGCGACGGTCGGGATCGACGTCGGCGTCCGTACCGGCGGCGAGCGCCGCGTGTGCCTGCCGGCGCGCCCCGGCGCCAGTCGACAGGTACACCGCGGAACGCGCCAACGGATGCCGGAAGTGCACCCGGGGCCCGGTCACCAACAGGCCGCTGTCCTCGGCCGCGGCCAGGTCCACGGCGTCCAGCCCCTGGATCGCCATCGCGCGGCGCAGCAGAACGAGGTCGCCGGTCGGCTCCGCCGCGGCCAGCGCCAGGACCGAGCGCGTGGGTGCCGGCAGCCGCAGGAACCGACGCACGAACCGGTGCTCCACGGCGCGGTGCCCGGCGTCCCCGGGTAGCCCGAACGGTCCGGCGTCGCGGGCGAACTCCACCAGGGCGAGCGGGTTGCCGGCCGCTTCGGCGAGGATCCGTTGCACGATCGCTGCCTCGTGGCCGAAGGGTGCCCGATACCGCAGCAGGGTGAGGGATTCCGAATCGGAGAGCCCGGTGAGAGTGAGGGCGGGCAGGCGACCGAGCTCCGACACCGAGGCGGCGTCGCGGGCAGCGAACAGCATGGTGACCCGCTCCGCCGCCACGCGTGCCGCGACGAAGGCCAGTACCTGCCGCGAGCCGGCGTCGATCCACTGCACGTCGTCGACCGCGCAGAACACCGGCCTGCGCCGGCCTACGGCACTCAGCAGGCCCAGGACGGCCAGCCCGACAAGCATCGGGGTCGGCGTGACCCCGGCGTGCAGCCCGAACACCGCGTCGAGCGCGCTTTGCTGCGGTACCGGGAGCCCGGCACGGTGGTCGAGCACGGGCGCGCACAACTGGTGCAGGGCCGCGTAGGGCAGTTCGCTCTCGAACTCGACACCACCGGCCCGCAGCACCCGCCATCCGTCGAGCCGCGAAACGGCCGCACCGATGAGCGTCGACTTGCCGATCCCCGCGTCACCGAGAACGAGCATCGCCCCGCCACGGCCCCGCGCCGCGGCTGCCGTCACCGAGGCGATCTCGCCCAACTCCGCCTCGCGAGCGACGAACATTCCCGACCTGATATCTGTCATCAGCTTCTGCGTGTCGCCAGACGAATGGTGCCCTCCGGTTGTTCGGCCCACCGATGGTATCCAGAGCAGCGCACCGACCGGGACGGGCGCCGGGTTCGGAGTCGGCGCTCCTACGAGGGCAACTCGAACAGTTCCAGCTGGATGCCGTCGGGGTCACGGAGATAGAGGATCTTCGTCCCGGCCAGCGCCCCCGCTTCGACGCCATCGCCGTCCTGGAGCACGACCGGATCGGCGTTGACGTGCACGCCCCGCCGCACCAGGTCGCGGTGCGCCGAGTCGAGGTCGTCGACCTCAAAACACAGGTGCATCACCCCGACGTCAGAGTTGCGCCCGGTGAAGGGCCTCGGCTGCGGGCTGTCGTACTGGATGAGTTCCAGCAGGACGTTCTCACCGGCCAACGCGAAGGATGCCCGCATCGACGCGTTCTCGACCTCGACAACCGCACCGATCGCCGGGTTCGTCGCCGAGATCGTCACGCCGTTCGGCGCGATGCCGAGGACGTCCTCGTACCACCTCACCGACCGCGTCAAATCGCTGACCGGCACTCCGATGTGATGCATCCTGGTCACTTTGCTCATGATCCCCATCCTGAAGGGCCGGGCCACCACTGTGGAAGGCACAGGTCTTCCGCGTACCGCCGGTACCACCCAACGCCCCAGAACCGATGGCGGATCATGGGTTCATGAGTGACCTCGGAGCCGCGCTGCGGGCCTGGCGGGATCGCACGGACCCGGCCGCGGTCGGTCTCCCGAACGCATCACCTCGCCGCGTCGTCGGGCTACGGCGCGGCGAGCTGGCAGCACTGGCCGGCATCTCCCCCGAATACGTGGCCCGCCTCGAACAGGGCCGGGCCGCCACACCATCGGCGCAGGTGTGCACCTCCCTGGCCCGCGCGCTACGACTCTCCGACGACGAGGAGGCGCACCTGATGCGCCTCGCCGGCTTCGCCGCGGCCCCGGACCGGATACCCCACCTGATCCCCGGCAGCCTGCACCGCGTCATCGACCACCTCGACGACACCCCGGTGGCCGTCTACGACGCCGTGTGGCGGCTGCTGCACTGGAACCGGCTGTTCGCGGCCGTCTTCGGCGACCCCACCGGCGCCATCGGCGACGATCGCAACGCCCTGATCGTCCAGTTCGAATCCCGAAACCCCCGAGTCCGCCAGACCGACACCGAGCGCGCCTACTTCGAGCAGTCGTTGGTGGCCGACCTGCGCGCCACCAGCGCCCGCTATCCCAACGATCCGGACGTGGCGGCACTGATCTCGCGGATGGCCGGAAACGACAGGTTCTGCCACCTCTGGGCCCTCGGCGCGGTGGCCCCTCACGAGAGCGCGCACAAGACCGCCGTACACCCGGACGTGGGCGCCATCCCGCTGGACGCCAACGTTTTGACCACCCAGAACACCGACCTGCGCCTCGTGGTACTCACGCCTCGGCCCGACACCGCCGCTCGCGAGAAACTGGATCGACTGGGCTGACCACACCGGATCCGCTCTGGACCAGGGCACGTCGAGGCCGCTCAGGCCCGGATAGGCAATTTCTACCGATGCGGTGCGGGGCTCCGCTGCCGCATCGTCTCCGTGATCTCGGTGGCGGGCGGCGAGGTCGGTCTGGAGGATCTGACGTGGGCATGGTGCGCAGGCGACTGGCCGCGATCATCGCAATGACGACGGTGTCGACGGTTCTGTACGCCCTGGAACCGCCGACACCGGCGGCAGCGGTAGCACGGGACCTGAACCTCGGGTCCTGGAACATGCAGGGCCAGCATCAAGGGGGCGAAGAGCCTCCGGAGTCGCGATGGCTGACCGGTGTGCAGCAGATGCTCAACCAGGAAGGGGTGCAGGTCGCCGCACTCCAGGAGGCGGGCAGCGAACCTCCCCCCCGGGCCGTGTGGACCGATCGGAGGTTCACCCAGGCCGGCGTCACCGAGCATCTGTACAACATCGGCACGAACGACCGCCCGGACCTCGTGCAGATCTACTGGGCCGCCACCGGTCAGCAACGCAACGGCCTGGCCATCGTCACCCGGGAGACGGTGACCGACGCCGTGATCCTGCCGGTGCATTCGCGGTTCAACTCGCGGCCGATGATGGGCGTCCAGATCGGCACCGACTGGTACTTCACCGCCCACGCGCTGTCCAACGGTGCGGACCGCGCCAACGACGCCGCCGACGTCATCGAGACGGCGCGGCAGTTCATGGCCGGCCGCCCCACCGGCGAATGGATGGTGCTCGCCGACTTCAACCAGGACCCGGCACGGATGCCGGCCGCGTTGCAGAGCCACATCGTCGCGGCGGGCCAGCCCACCCACGAGGGCGGCGAAGAGCTGGACTTCGCCTATGCCAGCAACGGGAACAACAACACCATCAACGCCGAGGTTCGCGGCGGGAACTCCGACCACAGGTACGTCCGTTACGTCGTGAACGCCGGCTGTGGTTCCGGCGGTGGCCTCGCGCCCCGGACGACCGCCGAGCGGGACTGTTACGCCCCGGTCCCCGGCGACACGTACCGCTTCTTCGCCCGCCACCTGGAGCACGCGGTGATCGCGTTGAAGACGAACGACGGCGACGACATCGGACCACACGTCAGGACGCCGCGCGGCAGCCTCGACGAGGCCCTCCAGGTACGCTTCAGCACGGCGGGAGGCCAGTACCAGCTCGCCTGGCCACAGGCCGACCCGGCGACCGAGCGGTGCCTGTCCTGGGACGCGAACTCCCGGAGCACCGGCAGCACCCTCTGCTCGGAGCAGGCAGAGGTGTCCCGGTGGCAGTTCAAGGACGGGCAGATCTTCACGCCCGGGCTCGGCGGCTCCCTGCAACCCTCCGCCAACACTCTCGGAGCGCGGCTGGTGGTCGCGCAGGACTTCTACCAGTGGCGCCCGGAGCCCCGCAACGGCATCGGCCCGCGCTGGGACCCGATCGGTGAGTTCCGGGACGCCACCCCGGCCGGCTCGGAGACCCATTTCCCCGACCTCGACGGCGACGGCGACGCCGATCACGTCATCGTTCAGCCCGACGGTCGGCTACCGGCGTGGCGCAACGACGGCGCCCGATCCCCCTGGACCGCCCTCGGTGACATCAGCCCGCCGGACCGGGGTCTGCCCGGGACGGTGCACTTCGGCGACCTCGACGGCGACGACCGGGACGACTACCTCCGGTTGCTGACCGCTGACGAGTCGCCCACCGGGACCCGGGTCATCTGGATGTCCCGCAACGAGTCCGACGGCGCGCAGAAACGATGGGGATCACCCACCACCGTGGCCAACAACCTGCTCTACGAGAACCCGCGCTTCGTCGACATCGACGGCGACGGAGACGACGACCTGATCAACTCGGATCGGCTGAGCCACGCCAGCCTCTGGGAGAACCGGTCCCCGGGCCGGACGCCGGTGCCGGGCGACTGGCACTCGGTCAGCGGCTTCGCGACCCCCGCCGACGGCTATTACCAGACGTCGTTCACGGATGTCACAGGTGACCGCCGGGCCGACGTGCTGCGCGTCGACTACCCCAGCGGCAAAGTGCTGGCCTGGGAGAACACCGGCGCGCCGTGGAGCGCGACGACCGGCTGGCGGTCACTGGGCCCGATCCGTGACGATGGCCCGTTCGCCGGCACCACCGGCCTGTTCGCCGACCTCGACGCCGACCTGATCAGCGACTTCGTCCTGGTCAGCGCCGCCTCCGGTGGTCTCGACGGTTGGCTGCTGCCCCGGTACGGCAGCGCGGATCCCGGCCCGGGACAGCCCGGCCAGGGCGGCGGGCAGGAACTGCCGGCGGGAACGCTGCCGGCGTACGGGGGTGGGCCACCGCGACCGCAGCTCGACGGCCGGCTGTTGCAGAACAGCACGTTCACCGGCACGGACAAACCGTGGTGGGTGAACGCCGGGATGACGCCGAAACTGGACGGCGGGACCTTCTGCGTGACCGCGCCCGCGTCCACCAACCCGTGGGACGTCCTGGTCGGGCACAACAGCATATACCTGCCCGGCGGCGCCACGTACACGCTGCGGTTCCGCGCCCGCACGAACACGGCGGCGAACCCGCTGGTCTACCTCGCGCCCTTCGACAACCCCAGCAACGTCACGTACCTGAACAAGGGCTTCACCACCGGCACCGCCTGGAAGGAGTACGAGTACACCATCACCACGACCTACCCGGAGCCGTACCGGTTGGCCCAGCTCCAGTTCCGCCTCGGCAAGTCCAGCACGCCGTACGAGTTCTGCATGGACGACGTGACGCTCACCGGCGCCGAGTACGCGTACCAGGCCGCCACCGGACCGGACCTGACGGTGAACCAACACGGCTATCTGCCCAACGGGCCCAAACGGGCGACGTTGCGGTACGGCGCGTCCCACGCGGTGCCGTGGACGTTGCGCCGCGCCGGCGGCGGCGCGACGGTGGCGACGGGCCGGAGCACCCCGACCGGCTTCGACGCGTCGGCCAGCGCCATCACCCACGTCATCGACTTCAGCCACGTCACGGCCACCGGCAGATTCGAGTTGGTGTACGACGGCTGGGTCGACAAGCCCAGTCACCCGTTCGACATCCGCGCCGATCTGTACGACCGGCTGCGCACCGACGCGACACGCTTCTTCTACACCAACCGCAGCGGCATCGCGATCGACGGGGGTATCGCCGGGGCGGCGTACGCCCGCCCGGCCGGGCACGTCGCGGAGTCACCCGGCGGTGGCGACACCCAGGTGCCCTGCCAGCAGCCGAAAACGTTCCTGAACAACTGGACCTGCGCCTACCGGCTGGACGTCACCGGCGGCTGGTACGACGCCGGCGACCACGGCAAGTACGTCGTCAACGGTGGCATCGCGACGTACCAACTCCTGTCGGCCTGGGAGCGCAACCGGCCGGCGGCGCTCGGCGACGGCACCCTCGCCGTGCCGGAACGCGGAAACGGTGTCCCGGACATCCTCGACGAGGCCCGCTGGAACCTCGACTTCATGCTGAAGATGCAGGTGCCCGACGGCCTCCCCCTGGCCGGCATGGTCCACCACAAGGTGCACGACGAGACCTGGACCGGGCCGCCGATGCTGCCGCACCAGGACCGGAAACCCCGGGAACTGCACCGCCCGTCGACCGCGGCCACCCTCAACCTGGCCGCCGTCGCGGCCCAGGCAGCGAGGATCTACCAGGCATACGACGCCGGCTTCGCCGCCCGGCTGCGGGCGGCGGCCGAACGGGCGTACGCCGCGGCCCGGGCCAACCCGGCACTCTTCGCACCATACGAGGACCGCAGCGGCGGGGGCCCCTACAACGACGGGGACGTCTCCGACGAGTTCTACTGGGCCGCGGCCGAGCTGTACCTGACCACCAAGGACGCCACCTACCTCACCGCCGTCCGGGTCAGCCGGTTCCACACCGCCGGTGCGGCCTTCAGCCAGAACGGCTTCTACTGGGGTTCGGTGGCCGCGCTGGCCCAACTCGACCTGGCGCGGTTCGGCGCCGAGCTGAGCGACCGTGAGCAGATCAAGGGATGGGTGGTCGCCGCCGGGGACCGGTTGATCTCGTTCCAGAAGGCCGAGCGCTTCGGGCAGACCTACACCCCCACCACGGGACGCTACGACTGGGGCTCGAACGCGTCCATGCTGAACAACCAGGTCGTCCTGGCCACCGCCTACGACCTCACCGGCAACGACAGGTACGCCGACGCCGTCTTCGAGGGGCTCGACTACCTGTTGGGCCGAAACGCCCTCGGGCAGTCCTACATCACCGGCTACGGCAGCAACGACGCGAAGAACCAGCACAGCCGGTGGTACGCGAAATCCTTCGACGCCCGGTTGCCGAGCCCGCCGGTGGGATCGGTTGCCGGTGGGCCCAACTCCAGCCTCCAGGACCCGCTCTCGGCGAGTTGGTTACACGGGTGCGCCCCACAGCTCTGCTACGTCGACAATCTCGAAGCCTGGTCGGTCAACGAGATCACCATCAACTGGAACTCCGCACTGACCTGGGTTGCCGCATTCGCCGCCGACGTGGCTGGCCGTCGATGACCGGGCTGACCGCGCGGGGCAGCCGATGGATCTGAGGACGATGCTGACCTCCGCTGACTCTCCAGGGTTTCTGATCGGGCGTGGGCCCGAACTCGCGGAGCTGTGGGACGCCGTGCACCGGCTGCGTCTCGGCACCGGCGGCGTGGTCTGGATCGAGGGCGAGCCGGGAATCGGCAAGTCGTCCCTCGTGGCCGCCGCTGCCCACGTTGGCAGAGAGCTGGGCTGCCAGGTGTCCGAGGGTGTCGCCGACCAACTGGCTCATCCGCCACTGCTGGGCGTGCTACTCGACTGCCTGGAGATCAGGCCGCGCTCGACGGATCCCCACCGGGCGCGGATCGCGGAGTTCCTGACCGACAGGCGATCCGTCCTCGATCTGGCCGACGCCGGTCACGCCGCGGCGGCCGTGGAGATGGTCGTCGCCCTGGTCGACGAATTGTGCACCGCCGGCCCGATGATGCTCCTCGTCGACGACGTGCAGTGGGCCGATGACGCGTCCATCGATGTGTGCCGCCGGCTGGCCTCGGTCGCCGCGTACCTGCCGTTACTGCTGGTCCTCTGCTACCGTCCCGGCACTCACCGGTCGACCGTGCGACGGTTGCGCGCCGTCGCACTCCGGCGGGACGTGGTCCGCGTCCCGCTCGGTCCCCTGGCCCCGGAGTCGGTCCGTGATCTGCTCGCCACACTTGTGGGCGTGCCACCGGGGGGCGGCCTCGTCCGGCTCGCCGCCCAGGCGGTCGGCAATCCACTCTTCCTGCGGGAACTGGTCGAGTCACTGGTTCGCGAAGACCTGCTGGACATCGGCGCGCAGGCCGAGGTGCGCGACTCAGATGTCGGCGTGGTCCCGAGGTCGCTGGCCGCGGCCCTCGAAGGCAGGCTGAGTTCCGTCCCGGCCGGCACCGTCGAGCTGATGCGGACGGCCGCGCTGCTCGGCGGCGAATTCGCGGTCACCGAACTCGCCGCGCTGCTCGGCCGTCCGGCGATCGACTTCTCCGCCGACCTCCAGGAGGCGGTGACGGCAGGCATCCTGGTCGAGGCCGGCCCTCGGATGCGGTTCCGGCATCCGTTGCTCCGGCAGGCCCTGTACGACGGGGTGCCGGCCGCGTTGCGCGCCGCACTGCACCTGGACGTGGCACGGGCCTTGGAGTCCGCCAGCGTCGAACCGCAGCGTGTCGCTCAGCATCTCCTCGCCTCCGGCGTTGTCGGGGACCGCTGGGCGCGGCGGTGGCTGGCCGAGGCCGGACCGGTGCTGGCCGGTTGGGCGCCGCACCTCGCGGCCGAGCTGCTCCGTCGCGAAGTGGACCACGACCCGGGTGCCGAGGACGTACGGGTGGGACTCTGCACGAACCTGGCGCGGGTCCTCATCGCTGGCGGCGAGCACGAGGAAGCCGCGCAACGGGTGCGGCAGACCCTGGGGTTGGTCGTCGACCCGGACGACCGCGGGCAGCTGCACTGGATGCTCGCCCGCGCGCTGTTCAGTGGCGGGCACAACACCGCGGCGGTGGCCCACCTGCACCGGGTCCTCGCCGGAGCTGACCTACCCGACGCCTGGCGGGCCCGGCTGCTCGCCTCGCTGGCGATGTTCCAGCGGGCGGGCTCCGGAGACCTGGCGGCGGCGGACGCCACCGCTCGGGACGCGCTGCGCACGGCAGCCGTGGCCGGCGACGCTTTCGCGACGGCGTACGCGCTGACCGGTCTCTGGGCCAGCCACTCCGTGCGACGGCAGCACCGGCTCGCCCTGCACAGCGCGGAGGGGGCGATCGAGGCACTGAGCTTCCTCCCCGACCACGTCGACCTGAGGGCGTTCGCCCTGCACGGACGGATCTTCTCGCTGCAGAACCTGAGCCGGTGGACGGACGCGGAGGCGGCGCTGCGTGAAGCCCGGGACTTTCTGCGCACGGCCAACCGCATGGACGACACGACCGCCGGAGTGACCGCCGCCGTGTTGCTGTTCTGGCTGGGGCGGTGGGACGACGCCCTGGCCGAACTCGACGCGGTCGCGCAGGACACCTCGACGTCGACGTACCGTGGGCTGCGCGAAGGCGGCCCGGGGCGGCTCCGGCACGGTGTGTCCGCGCTCATCGCCGGTCACCGGGGCGAGCGGGCCAGGGCCGCCGCCCATCTTCGCGCGGGATTCGACCGCCCAGTCGTGACCGTCGCCGATCGGGAAAACCTCGACTTCCTGCTCGTGGCGCGGTCCCTCGCCGCCGAGCAGGACGGCGATCTGCGGATGGCGTTGGATCATCTGGGCACTCTTCTCGACCGGCGGCCCGGGGAGATGACCCTGACCCACCAGTGGCTGCCGCGGTTCGTCCGACTCGCTCTCGCGGTCGACGACCGGTCAGCGGCGGAGGCCGGGGTACGCGCCTGCCTGGCGGAGGCGGCGGCAGAGCAGGTGCCGGCGCGAGCCGCCGCGTCCGCTGATCGGTGTCGCGGCCTGCGCAGCGGCGACCCGGCGACTATTCGTTCCGCCGTGGCGCACTACCGGGCGAGCGGGGTGCCGGTGGAGCTCGCCGGGACGCTGGAGGATCTCGCTGTGGTCCTGGCCGAGCGGGGCGACACCGCGCAGGCGCGGGTCTCCCTGCACGAGGCGAGCGACCTGTACGGCGGGTTCGGCGCTACCTGGGACATCCGCCGGGCCGAGGCCAGGCTGCGCAGTCGCGGGGTACGGCGGGGCGTACGGGGTACCCGGGCCAACCGGGCCAGGCATGGCTGGGCCGCGCTGACGCCAACCGAACGGAAGGTCGCGATGCTGGTCGCGGCGGGCCGTTCGACGTCGGACATCGCGCAGAGCCTGTTTCTCACCCGCCGGACGACCCAGACGCACATCTCGCGGATCCTGGCGAAACTCGGCCTGCGCAGCCGGGTGGAGATCGCGGGCGCGGCGCTGCGCGAGGCCCCGGACGGCCTCGTCGACCGCTGACGGGCGTTACCGGACGGTGCCACCCGTCCGGGCCTCGCCGGGCCCGGACGGGTGTTCCTCACACTGCCGCTAGCTGGCCGGACCGATGAGCCGCCAGGGCTCCAGGTCCGAGTTGGCCCCGGTGCCGGGCACGTTGCCCTGGGTCCACCACTTGGCCTGCCAGACCTTGCCGGCGTACTTGACGCTGATGTTCTCCACCGACTGGGTCGCCGGGTTGTAGATTTTGCCGGCGTCCCAGGCCGGTGCCGAGCATCCGCCGGTCGCCGGGATCACCTTCGCGGCACCCCGGTTCTGCTCCGGCACCGAGGCGAACGTGGTGCCGCCCAGCTTGACGGTGGTGTTCACCGGCCCGGTCGCCGGGATGTAGTAGATGATCGGCACGTCCAGGCTCTGCCCGGCCGGGATGATCTGGCAGTAGTCCAGGGTGAGGCCGACCCGGTGGAAGGCGCCGGAGAGCCCGGTGCCGACATTCGGGCCGGTGTGCCCGGCCTGCACCTTCCACCGGCCGCCCTGGGCGCCGGTCTGCCAGTTGCCGTCCTTGACCAGCGGGGGTGTCGAGGTCGGCAGGTCGAAGGAGATGACGTTGTCCCTGCCGCCACCGATGGTCACCCCGGTGTTGTTGCTGATCCGGACGGTCGGGGTCAGCGGCCACAGACTCGCCGTGTCGGTCGGGTAGCGGATCAGGTCGACTGCCACGTCGAGGGCCAGTGCCGGACGCTGCACCGAACTGCCGGCGCCGCGGCTGTCGCCGTACGCGGCGGCGCCCTGGAGCCGCTCGTGCAGCCGGTTGGTCAGGGTGTAGCCCATCACGCAGGGGTTGTCCGGGGTCGCCTCGGCCGGGCACTCGTAGTCACCGGAGAGTTCCCACATCATCACACCACCCGCGCCCTTGCGGTTGACGTAGTCGACGACCTGGTCCAGACCCTCGGTGTCCTGGATGGAGAGGTAGGTCTTCTTCTCCGGGTTCCACAGCCACGCGGTCCGGGTCGTCGCGTCCCAGTACCGGTCGTACGTGCCGGTGCGCCGGTCGTTCGGGTCGCTGTCCGGCGTGAGGCCGACCGACTTCGCGTAGCGGGGGGTGAGGTCGCGTTCCAGGTTCTTGGCGTGCCACATCGGGTTGACCCCGGCGCCGACCTCCTGACCGTTGGCGTCGAGGTCGTGCCAGATGTTGTCGATGCCGAGCGCGCCGCCGCCGCACGGACGGACCAGGCCGGTACCCGGCTGACAGTTGCTGCCGACGGACCTGCCCCACATACCGTTGCTGCCACCTGTGACGTTGCGCCAACCCCGGGTGTAGTACGGGATGCCGATGTTGATCCGCCCGGCCTGCATCGCGCCGCGCAGGTGGTGGAAGGCCCAGTCGGTGTTGAAATAGCCGATCTTCTGATATTCCGGCGTGGAGTACAGGTCGCTCAGCTCCGGGTCCTTGCCGTCGTCGTGTAGGGCGGCGTTCGGACCGACCACCTCGTTCCAGGAGCCGTGGTAGTCGTACGCCATCAGGTTGGTGTAGTCCTGGTAGCGCAGCGCCTTCTGGTTCTCCATCCCCCGCACGAGATAGCCGGAGGCCGACGTGGCAGAGGTGAGCAGGTAGTAGCGACCATTGGTGGCGGATGCCCGGTCCAGCTTCTCCCGCAGCGTCTTCATCAGGGCCGTGTACGAGGTCGGCAGTCCCTTGCGGCGGGACCGGGCATCGTTCCAGTCGTTCGGGTTGCCGGTGTCGTCCAGCACGGTCGGGTACTCGAAGTCGATGTCGACTCCGTCGAAGCCGTACCGGCCGAGGAAGTCGACGACCGAGTCGGAGAAGGTGTTGATTCCGGCCTGGTTGGTCGTACCGTCGGCGTTGGTGGTCATGCCGTAGAAGCCACGGCTCTCCGCCCAGCCGCCCACCGAGATCAGCGTCTTCACCCGGGGGTGCTGACGCTTGTAGGTGGTCAGCAGGTTGAAATGCCCCCGGTACGGCAGGCTCTGATCCATCTCGGTGCCGGGAACGTTCCAGGTCATGCCGGTTGCCGGGTTGTTCGGGCCATCCGCGCCGACCGAGATCCGGTTGTTCTCGACTCGGGCGAAGGCGTAGTTGATGTGGGTGAGCTTGGACCACGGCATGTTCTTGACCAGGTAGGAGGGCTTGCCGTCGGCTCCGGTACGGCTGCCGTTGAAGTAGCCGATCACCCGACGGCTCCGGCCCTGGCCGAGCCACTCCCGGCCGTCGCCCTGGTACACGCGGCAGTAGGGGGTGGCGGTACCGGCGGTCGGGATCATGCCGTCCGGGCGGCACTGCGCGTGGTCGGTCGGCACCACCGGGCGGGTGCCGCCGTTGTCACCGCCGGCATGCTCCTCCATCGGGTCGCCGGCGCCGCCGTTGCGGCTGCCACCGGCCCGGCCGGCGGGGTTGCGAGCGACGATCTCGTCGATCAACTTCCCGCCCGGGAAGTCCATCATCATGATGCCGAGGCGGTCCATGGTTTCTCGTCCGCCGAAGTTGCCCGCCCGGTTCGGATAGAACTCCGGGCACCGGTCGTTGCCGCCCCGCAGGCACTGGATGAGGAACTCGTTGACCCCGGTCGCCCCCGGGGTACCGCCGGCGACCGTGTACGGATGGGCCAGGCCACCCGTACCGCTGGTGAAGTTCATGTACAACGCGCCCGGCTCGTGATCGTGCCGAGTCTGCTCGCCACGGTTGGCGTCCCACACCCCGTTGGTCTTGCGCAACTGCGTTCGGACCCTCTCCCACTTGTCGTCGATGTCGCTGATCTGGGGGACGTCGTAGTCGTCCTGCACGTAGGCGTCGTAGGAGCCGCCAGCGGGGTAGAGCTGCCCGATCCCGTAACCCCCGTAGATACCTCCGGCCGGTCCACGAAAGCCGAGCAGGACGATCTTTCCGCGGACGGCGCCGAGGGTCGGCGTGGTCGTCTGCTCGACACCGTCGACCGAGTCGCTCCAGAACAGGCTGTCCCAGGCCTTACCCTGTCTCGTCTCGTCGCCGTTGCCGGTGTGGTAGCGCCCGGTCAGGTACGAGTCGAACACCTTCCGCCGCCATTCGGTGTTGCCGTAGCCCTCGGCGTCGGCACAACTCGTTCCGTCGGCCAGGCACTCGGCCTTGAGATTCAGGAGCACCGTCTCGGTCGGGTTCGCCCGCAGGAAGGTCTCGATCTTCGTGAGGACGTCGGTGAAGTTGGCCCACTGGTAGTAGACCCCGTGGTGGACGGTGAACGTCAGCCCCGCGTCCCCTTGGTCCACCCGGACCCGGATGTCGATCGACCGGATACCAGCACTCAGCTGGGTGGCCAGGGTCTCGGCGCTGTACCCGAGGCGTTCCTGCGTCTGGGTGAGGCTGGTCGAGATGTACTCGCAGTCGCTGCCGTTCTGGCTCGCCGAGTGCCCGCAGAGGGCGAGAGTGTCGTGGGTGCCGGGAATCGACAGATCGGCCAGGCTGGCGTCGTCCGACACCCGTGACATCCAGTCCCGGTTCGCCTCGGCGGCGGACCCGATGCTGCTGTAGTGGTCGTTGGCGAAGGCCGGCGTGGCCGGACCGGCGACAGCTGTCGCGGTCGTCGCGACCAGGGTCAGGACGAGCAGGGCGATCGCTGGCCTCGGCTGTCGGGGGCGCCGTGGCCACCGGAGAATCGGCTTCTTCGCCGGACCCGGTGGGGCGGATGCTGAGTGTGTCGTCGGCATGGCAGACCTCCGGCAGGCGTAATCGCGCGTGCGAACACGCATCGATGGAACTACCTGCAGTCTTGGTGCCGCGCCGCGTCGAGACATCTGTCAGATGACGACGATCTACGCTGATGACGACGGGGGTCCCGCGGGGCCTATGCGTCGGGTAAGAGGAAGTCGGTCACGAAGCGGGTGGTCTCTCCGCGCCGCGTACGGCCAACCCAGGTCTGACAAGTTCGTCGCCCTCTTCAGCGAGAACGCGACCAGAACGTTCTCGTCACCCTCGTCGCCGGAGCAACCATCCACCTCCGAGCGCGGCATGACGGTGGGTCCGGCAGGTCTGGAACCGTCCGTGATGCCCTCCCTAAAGAGGTAGGCTTCAATCCGATGCCGCCACGGCAACACCAGCACCCGGCCCACCTCATCGAGACGACAGAAGACCCTCTACGTCCGAGAGGACCATCTCCTGGAAGCGAAAATCCCCGCCCGACGGGACGGGGATCGCTCGAAACGCGAAGAGAAATCACGCTTCGTGGGGAAATCTCCCGGATCCGGTTGAGGATCTCGAAGCCGTGCGTGTCAATATCGCCCCAATAAATCGACGTGTTGCAGCGGGCCGAGGCGCTGGCGGCCCTGCCAGCTTCGAATGCCGACGTTTTCGGGATTAATCGAAGGGGGTGCAGCCGGTCGCCAAGGCCTGCGAGGGCGCTAGCAACCGAAGTCGGATTTCGCCAGCCCCGGCAGGCAATTCGCGACCGACCGGTGCCGCGACCAGGAGCCGTTGGGTCGATTGCCGCACCGCGAAATGCTACGCCGGCGGCTGCACGCTGTCTGCGACACCGCAGCGGTCGGCGACTGACACCACCACTGTCTTCGGCTGCCCTCCGGGTCAGTGTGGGCGCTCGCCGAGCAGCTTGGTGGCCAGCACCGCAGCCTGGGTGCGGCGTTCCAGACCGAGTTTGGCGAGCAGGCTGGACACGTAGTTCTTGACGGTCTTCTCGGCGAGGAACATCCGGCCAGCGATCTCCCGGTTGGTCAGGCCCTCGGCCACATATTCCAGGATCCGGCGTTCCTGGTCGGTCAGACCGGCGAGTTCGCGCGGCTGCTCGACGCCGTTGCGAATGCGCTCCAGGACTCGCTGGGTGACTGCGGGGTCGAGCAGTGACTGGCCGGCCGCCACCCGGCGTACCGCGTCGACCAGGTCGGTGCCCTTGATCTGCTTGAGCACGTATCCTGCGGCGCCGGCCATGATCGCCGCGAACAATGCCTCGTCGTCCTCGTACGAGGTCAGGATCAGCCCTTTGATCGTCGAATCGACAGCCCGCACGTCGCGGCACACGTCGATGCCGTTGCCATCCGGCAGTCGGGCGTCGAGCACCGCGACGTCGGGGCGCAGCGCTGGGATCCGCCGGGTCGCCTCCTGCGCCAGACCGGACTCGCCGACCACCTGGATGTCACCGGCGGCCTGCAGCAGGTCAATCAGGCCGCGACGGACGACCTCGTGGTCGTCGAGCAGAAAGACACGGATCATGCGTCCTTCCTACCCTGCCGTGCGGCTTGACACCAGCGGCGGCCCCCCTGTCGTCCAGGCGGAGGGTGAGAGGCCACGTGCTGGCACCGGCCGGGGCCTGTCGGCCCACGGAGAACCGCCGTTCGGCACAGCCGGAAGCGACACACGCCGCTCAGGTTGGTGAGCGAGGAGTGCGTCCGCGACGGGCTGCCCGGTTCCGATGTGGCCAGCTCCCGCGAGGCCGGATCGTCCCACACCAGCCAGGCCGGCGAGGGCCGGAAGACCTGCGGTGACGGGACCTCACGCTCTGCCCCTTGGGTGGGGGCACTCCGAGGATCGAAGCAGAACGTGGGAGGAGCCCGCCATGAGGGCTACGGAGATCATCGCCGCAACCGGCGGCACGGCATGCGGCTGGACGCTCGATGTTGCCGCGAAACGCGGCACTGGTGGTGCTCGGCAACCGGAGGCACGGCGGGTTCGCCAGCCTGTGGCCGGGCTCGGTGAGCCAGCGGGTCGCCACCCACGCACCGCGCCCGTGCCGCGCGGATCGAGCGCGGCCGGCCGTACCGAGAAAGGAGTCACGTCATGACCACCAAGAAGATCATCGTCGGTTACGACCGGTCGACCGAGGCAAGGGCCGCCGCGTCCTGGGCGCTGGACGAAGCCGCCCGCACCGGCGCCCCGGTGGAGTTCTTCTACGCCTGGGAGTGGCCCACCTGGGTGCCCGCGGCGTCGATGATCCCAGCGGCGGAGGTCTGGCCGGACGGCGAAGCGGAGCGCTCCCTGCGCGCCGGCCTTGAGGAGGCGGTGGGCGACGCGAAGCTGAGCCACCCCGACGTGCGCACCACGATCTCCATCGTGCACGCACCCGCCGCGCTGACGCTGATCGACCGGTCCGCCGAGGCGAGCGTCGTCGTGCTCGGCAGCCGTGGCCACCACGCGATCGCCGCGCTGGGGTCGCTGACCGTGGCGGTCAGCGCCCACGCCCACTGCCCGGTCGTGGTGGTACGCGGCGCGCCTGCGCCGGATGCCCCCGTGGTAGTCGGTGTGGACGACTCCGACTGCGCCCGGCTCGCGCTCGAGTTCGCCATCGAGCAGGCCGCCGCCCGCGGTGTCCCGCTGCGGGTCATCCGAGGCGGCACCTTCGCCGCCGGCCTGGTCGAGGAACGCCCGAGCGTGGTGGAGCAGATCATCCGGCAGCAGAGCGACGCCGTCGGCGAGCTACTGGCCGAATGGCACCAGAAGCACCCGGACGTGCAGGCGACCGCGACATATCTGGCCGAGCATCCGGCCGACGCGCTCACCGAGGCGGCCGCCGGAGCGCAACTGGTGGTGGTCGGCAGCCGTGGGCGCGGCGCTCTCCGCGGGATGCTGCTCGGCTCGGTCAGCCAGCACCTGCTGCACCGGTCGCCGTGCACGGTGGCGGTGGTCCGGGAAATCCCGCAGGCCTGAACCCTGGCCGTGAACGCTGGACCGCCCCGGCCGGCCGGGGCGGTCCAGCCGTCTCCAGCGGTCCAGCCGCCTGCAGCGATGGCCACCAGCGCGCAGCGTCACCGACACCGATGACCGTGACCGCCGACAGGCCGACGAGCTGAGCGCCGACGAACCAGGTACGAACAGCGGCGCGAATCCGGCGAAGGTGTCCGTCGAGGCCCGCCCGGTGGTCACCGCCGGCTTGGCGAAGCTGGTGCTGCTGTAAACCCAACGGACGGCCGCCCGGTACGGGCGCGGGCCGGTGGTCCTGTCCTCGCGGGCCCATCGGCCGTGCCGCTACCGATCGACGGAGACCTACGTTCGAGAGGACGGACCGACGGAGGGCAGAAGCATGATCGAGACCTTGGTTGAGAACGGTCTCAAGGCGTTGGCCGACTACGACTCCTACGACCAGACACAGGTCGACGAGATCGTGAAGAAGGCGTCGGTGGCCGCGCTCAGCCGGCACGCCGCACTCGCGATGCTGGCGGTCGAGGAGACTGGCCGCGGTGTGTTCGAGGACAAGGCGGTGAAGAACATCTTCGCCTGCGAGCACGTCACCAACCACATGGCCGACATCCGTACCGTCGGGGTGATCGCCCAGGACGACATCGCGGGGATCACCCAGATCGCCGAGCCGGTCGGGGTGGTGGCCGCGGTGACGCCGGTGACCAACCCGACCTCGACCACCATCTTCAAGGCTCTGCTGGCCCTCAAGACCCGCAACCCGGTGATCTTCGCCTTCCATCCGGCGGCGCACCGCTGTAGCCGGGAGGCCGCCCGCACGGTCCGCGACGCGGCCGTCGCCGCCGGTGCGCCGGAGCACTGCGTCCAGTGGATCGAGGAGCCGTCGGTGGCCGCGACGAACGAGTTGATGCAGCATCCCGGTGTCTCGGTGGTCCTGGCGACCGGCGGTAACGCCATGGTTCGAGCCGCCTACTCCACGGGCAAGCCGGCGCTCGGCGTCGGCGCCGGCAACGTCCCGGCGTACCTTGAGGCTTCGGCCGACGTGGCCCGCGCGGTCAACGACGTGGTGCTGTCCAAGTCGTTCGACAACGGCATGATCTGCGCCTCCGAGCAGGCCGTCATCATCGACGACGCGATCCGGCCCGCCGCCCTTGCCGAGTTCCGGCGACTGCACGCCCACGTCGCGACGCCGGAGGAGAAGTCGCTGCTGGAGACGCTGCTCTTCGGCAGCGGAAAACTCAACCCGGACGTGGTCGGGCAGTCGGCGACCTGGATCGCCGAACACGCCGGTTTCCCGGTCGCCCCGGACACCTCGATCATCCTGGCCCCGGTCGATCGGGTCGGCCCGGGTGAGCCGCTGACCCGGGAGAAGCTCTGCCCGGTGCTCGCCCTGCTGTCGGCCACCGGTCACGACCAGGCCTTCGCGTACGCCGAGCAGATGGTCGAGTTCGACGGTCTGGGCCACAGCGCCGTCATCCACACGCAGGACGCGGATCTGGCCGAGGCGTACGGCCGTCGGGTCAAGGCCGTCCGGATCATCTGGAACGCACCGGCCTCGCAGGGCGGCATCGGCGACATGTACAACGCCTTCCTGCCGTCACTGACGCTGGGCTGCGGCAGCTACGGCCACAACTCGGTGTCGCACAACGTCACCGCGGTCGATCTGATCAACATCAAGCGGGTTGCCCGGCGTACGAACAATCTGCAGTGGTTCAAGGTTCCGCCGAAGATCTACTTCGAGCCGAACGCGATCCGTTACCTCGCCGACATGCCCGACGTGCACCGGGTCACGGTGGTCACCGACCACACCATGACCAAGCTGGGGTACGTGGACCGCGTGCTGTCCGTGCTGCACCGCCGCCGCGAGCAGGTGGCCTTGCAGATCATCGACGACGTCGAACCGGAGCCCAGCGTGCGCACCGTCGACCGCGGCGCCGAGTTGATGCGCTCGTTTCGGCCGGACACCATCATCGCGCTCGGCGGCGGTTCGGCGATGGACGCCGCCAAGGTGATGTGGCTGCGCTACGAGCACCCCGAGGTGGTCTTCGCCGATCTGCGGGAGAAGTTCTTCGACATCCGCAAACGCGCCTTCAAGTTCCCCACCCTCGGCACCCTGGCCCAACTCGTCTGCGTCCCGACCACCTCCGGCACCGGGGCCGAGGTCACCCCGTTCGCCGTCATCACCGACACCGCGTCCGGCAAGAAGTACCCGCTCGCCGACTACGCCCTCACGCCGAGTGTGGCGATCGTCGACCCGGTGCTGGCCGCCGACCTGCCGGCGGTGGTCACCGCGGACAGCGGCTTCGACGCGCTCACCCATGCGATCGAGTCGTACGTGTCGGTCTACGCCAGCGACTTCACCGACGGTCTGGCCCTGCACGCCATCCGGCTCATCTTCGGCAACCTCGCCCGGGCCGTACACCACGGCGCCGCCGACCCGCAGGCCCGCGAGAAGATGCACAACGCCGGGACGATCGCCGGCATGGCGTTCGGCAGCGCCTTCCTCGGCATCGTGCACGCCATGTCGCACACCCTGGGCGCGACCTTCCACGTCGCACACGGACGCACCAACGCGATCCTGCTCCCACACGTCATCCGCTACAACGGGGCCGTGCCGAGCAAGCTCACCGGCTGGCCCAAGTACGAAAGCTACCGGGCGCCGCAACGCTTCGCGGACATCGCCCGCACCCTCGGGCTGCCCGCGGCGACCGACGCCGAAGCGGTCGAAGCTCTGGCCACAGCGATCGAGAGGCTGCGCGACGAGGTCGGCATCGAACCCTCGTTCGCGGCCGTCGGCGCGGACGAACGGGCCTTCCTCGCGGCGCTGCCGCAGCAGGCGCTCAACGCGTACGAGGACCAGTGCGCGCCGGCCAATCCCCGAATGCCGATGCTCGCCGACATGCAGGACCTGATGCGCGCCGCGTACTACGGATCGGCGACCGCCGGCTGAGTAAGCCGGGAGTGCCACTTTCGCTCAGGAAGGAGAGGTCATGAAGGGAACAGTGCTCCAACGGCCCGGGCGGTGGCTCACGTGGGGAGCCACGACGGGCGAGGTGGCGGCCACGCTGCCCGGCGACGAACTCCTCGCCGACCCGGACATCGTCTCCACCCGGGCGGTCACCATCGGCGCGCCACCCGAGGCGGTCTGGCCCTGGCTCGTGCAGATGGGCAGCGGTCGCGGTGGCGCCTACACCTACGACTGGATCGAGAACCTGTTCGGGCTCGACATGCACAGCGCCGACGAGATCCTGCCGCAGTTCCAGCACCTCGCCGCCGGCGACGAACTACCGCTCGGCAAGAGCGGGCCCGCCATCCGGGTCGAGGTCCTCGACCCGGAGCGGACGCTGGTGTTCCGGTCCGCCGATGGCACCTGGGTCTGGGCCTTCCACCTGCGCCCTGACGGGGCGGGCACCCGGCTGATCAGCCGCAACCGGATCGCCCTGGCGGGCAGTCCCGGGCCGGCTCGGATCGCGTACCGCCTGGTGATGGAGCCGGGGAGTCTGGTCATGGAGCGCCGGATGCTGCTGGGTATCAAGCAGCGCGCGGAAGGCGCGTCATGAACGTGCTCGCCCGGTGCGTGGCGGCGGCGACGCTCGCCCCTTCGCTGCACAACAGCCAGCCATGGCTTTTCCGGGTCACCGGCCGGGAAGTGCGGGTGTACGCGGACCGCAGCCGCCAACTTGACGCGCTGGACGCGTCCGGGCGCGAACTCCTGATCAGTGTCGGTGCGGCCCTGTTCACCCTGCGGCTGGCTCTGCGGGCAGAGGGTTGGCGCACGACGCACGTCCTCTTCCCGGAACCGGACTCGCCCGACCTGGTGGCCCGGGTGCTGCTCGATCGCGAAGCCCCACCGACGGAAGCCGTGACGACGTTGGCCAAAGCGATCGCCCGGCGGCACACCAACCGCTGGCCGTTCGCCGACTCGGCGGTGTCTGCCGACGCGATCGAGGTGCTGACCGCGGCCGCCGCGGACCAGGGGGCGGCACTCACGATCGCCGGCCCGGTCACCCGCAACGCCATCCTGGGGCTTGGGCACCAGGCCGAGCGCCGGCTGCGCACGAGCGGTCGCTACCGGGCCGAGCTGAGCCACTGGACGAGGCCCACGTCCGGCCGCCACGACGGCATCCCAGCCGCCGCCATCGGGCCGTGGGACGCCCTCGAACGGATGCCGATCCGAGACTTCGGCCTTGTCCACCCGCAACCATGGCGGACAAGTGAGTTCTTCGAGGCACATCCGACCATCGCCGTGCTCGCGACGGTCGGTGATGGCAGGCACGACTGGGTCCGCGCCGGTCAGGCGCTTCAGAACGTCCTGCTGGCGGCCACCCGGCTGGGGCTGGCCACCACACCCATCAGCCAACCGGTGGAGGTTCCGGCGATCCGCGAACTGCTCACCGACACCGCGGCCGGCCGTTGGGCGCAGATGATCATTCGGATCGGGTACGGACCGCAGGCTGCGGTGACACCGCGCCGGCCGCTGTCGGAGGTTCTGCGAAGGAGCGACAAGTGACAATTCGACGATCATGGCGCATCCGGATGTACCGGGGCGGTCGCCCCGGTCGCCTGGCGCGGGTGCTCAACCGGATCGCCGCCGCCCAGCACAGCAGCGGATTCCTGGCGCCGCCGGCCTGGGTGACTCTGGAAGTGGTCGGCCGCAGGAGCGGGCGGACGGTGGCCTTCCCGTTGGTGATGACCGTTCATGACGGGGAGCGCTACGTGGTCTCGATGCTCGGGCGCCGGGCCAACTGGGTGGCCAACGTCCGGGCCGCCGACGGCGCGGCCACCCTGCGGCGTGGCCGGCGGGAGCCGGTCCGGCTGGTCGAGGTCGACGTGGCGGAACGAGCCTCCATCCTGCGCGAATATCTCGCCAAGGCACCGGGTGCCCGCCCGCACTTCCCGATCGACAGGCATTCCTCACTCGCTGAGTTCACCGTGATAGCGCCGGAGTACCCGGTATTCCTGATCAGAGCGGCGGTGCCCTGAGGTCCCGGCGCGGGGGGCCAAAGGTCCTTAGGCGGACGGCTTCCGGCCCTGGGTGGCCGACCCCGGCTGGGTCTAGCGTGACTCCTGACCAGCCGAGATCTGTGGAAGGAATTACCGTGACCGCGGTCGTATCCCAACCTCGTACGCTCGCCGAGCTCGACGACACCGAACTCGCCCGTCTGGACGCGTGGTGGCGCGCCGCCAACTACCTGACCATCGGACAGATCTACCTGCAGGGCAACCCGCTGCTGCGCGAGCCCCTGTCGGCTGAGCACATCAAGCCGCGGCTGCTCGGCCACTGGGGGACCAGCCCGGGTCTGTCGCTGATCTACGCGCACGTCTCCCGGTTGATCCGGCACACCGGTCAGCAGGCGATCTACCTGGCCGGTCCGGGTCACGGCGGCCCGGCGCTGGTGGCCGCCGGCTACCTGGAAGGCACCTACAGCGAGGTCTACCCGGACGTCAGCCAGGACGAGGCCGGGATGCTGCGCCTGTTCCGGCAGTTCTCCAGCCCGGGTGGTATCCCGTCGCACGTGTCGGTGACCACCCCCGGCTCCATCCACGAGGGCGGCGAGCTGGGCTACGTCCTGGTCCACGCGTTCGGCGCGGTCATGGACAACCCGGATCTGCTGGCCATCGCGGTGGTGGGCGACGGTGAGGCCGAGACCGGGCCCCTCGAGGGCTCCTGGAAGGGCGTGTCCTTCCTCAACCCCGAGCGCGACGGCGCGGTCCTGCCGATCCTGCACCTCAACGACGCCAAGATCTCCGGGCCCACCGTGCTGGGGCGAAAGGATCCCGAGGAGGTCCGCAACCTGCTGCGTGGCCACGGCTACGACGTCATCGAGGTCGAGGGCTCCGACCTACCCGGCATGCACCACCGCTTCGCCGCCGCCCTCGCAGCTGCCTGGACGAGGATCCGCGACATCCAGACCGCCGCCCGTGACGGTTCCTGGGACGGTACCCGCCCGACCTGGCCGCTGATCATCCTGCGGTCACCGAAGGGCTGGACCGGACCGGACTCCGTCGACGGGATCACCGTCACCGGGACCTGGCGGTCACACCAGGTGCCGTTGTCCGGTGTCAAGGACAACCCGGAGCACCTGGCACTGCTGGAGCGCTGGCTCAAGTCGTACCGTCCGGAGGAGCTGTTCGATTCCGCCGGCGCGCCGGTGGCGTTGATCCGGGACCAGGCTCCCGACGGTGACCTGCGGATGAGTGCCAGCCCGCATGCCAACGGCGGGGTGCTGACCCGGGATCTGGACCTGCCGGACTTCCGTGCCTACGCGGTCGACGTGCCCCGGCCCGCGCAGCAGCGAGCCGAGTCGACGCGCAAGCTGGGCGAGATGATGCGCGACATCTACACCCGCAACGCCGACCGGTTCCGGTTGTTCTGCCCCGACGAGACCAACAGCAACCGACTCGGTGCCATCTTCGAGGTCTCCGACCGCGCCTTCATGGAGCGAGTGACGCCGGAGGATGTGGCGCTCAGCCGCCACGGCCGGGTCATGGAGGTGCTCAGCGAGCACAACTGCCATGGCTGGCTGGAGGGCTACAACCTGACCGGCCGGCACGGCATGTTCGCCACGTACGAGGCGTTCGCCATGGTCAGCGCCTCGCAGACCGTGCAGCACGGCAAGTGGTTGCAGGAGGCCAAGAACCTGCCGTGGCGCGAGAAGGTGCCCAGCCTCAACGTGCTGCTCACCTCGACGGCGTGGCGCAACGACCACAACGGCTTCTCCCACCAGGGGCCCGGCCTGATCCAGGTGGTGCTCACCCAACGCGGCGACGTCGCCCGGGTCTACCTGCCGCCGGACGCCAACACCCTGCTGTCGGTGGCCGATCACTGCTTCCGGTCGCGGTCGTACATCAACCTGATCGTGATCGACAAGCAGCCGCAGCTGCAGTACCTCTCCATCGACGAGGCGATCGAGCACTGCGCCCGCGGCGCGGGCGTCTGGGACTGGGCCGGCACCGACGACGGCACCAGCGACCCCGACATCGTCCTCGCCTGCGCCGGCGACGTGGTCACCATGGAGACGGTCGCGGCGGCACAGATCCTGCGCGACCGGCTGCCCGGCTTCAAGGTCCGCGTGGTCAACGTCGTCGACCTGATGGCCCTGGTCCGACCCAAGGACCACCCACACGGCATGAGCGAGACCCTGTTCACCGAACTGTTCACCGACACCGTCGACGTGGTGTTCTCCTTCCACGGCTACCCCGGCGCGATCCACCAGCTCGTGCACGGCCGCCCGGACGCGGACCGGTTCCGCGTCCGCGGCTTCATTGAGCAGGGCACGACCACCACCCCGTTCGATATGACGGTCCGCAACAGGGCGTCGCGGTACCACCTCGTGATGGACGCCATCAACAACGCCAAGCGACTCCCCCGCGGCGCCGCGGACCTCAAGGCGTGGTGCCAGAGTCAGCTCGACCGCCACGAGACGTACGTGGTGGAGCACCTGGAGGACATGCCCGAGGTGCACGACTGGGCGCTCGGCGACTGGGCCGCACGCGGCTGAGCCGCACCGAGACGGAGGCGCCGACTGGCGCCACCGTCTCCCGACGCGGCCCGGCTGCAGCGGCAATACCTCGAGGCGGGTGGCGGTCAGCCACCCGCCTCCCTGCTTCCCACCTGTGGCGTAGATGCCCGGAAGGACGCAGGTCAGGGCCCCAAGACCACGTCACCACGCGCGTCTCGCCACGGCCCGCCGATGGGGGTCGTCCGGCCCTACGGCGAAGAACCTCGACGGGTCTACAAAGGAGGAAAAGGGAAGGGGTGACAAGTGCCATGACCCGATACGTCTACGACTTCACCGACGGCAACAAGGACCTCAAGGACCTACTCGGCGGCAAGGGCGCCAACCTGGCCGAGATGACCCTGATGGGTCTGCCGGTGCCGCCGGGGTTCACCGTCACCACCGAGGCGTGCCGCGCGTACCTGCGTACCGGCACGATGCCGGCGGGCCTGTTCACCGAGGTCGAGCAGCACCTGCGGCTGATGCAAAACCGGATGGGCGAGGCCTTCGGCGACGCCGCGGATCCGCTGTTGCTGTCGGTGCGCTCGGGTGCCAAGTTCTCGATGCCGGGGATGATGGAGACAATCCTGGACATCGGCCTGAACGACGCGAGTGTGGTCGGCCTCGGCCGGCAGAGCGCGGATGAGCGGTTCGCCTGGGACTCGTACCGGCGCCTGATCCAGATGTTCGGCAAGACGGTTTTCGACGTTCCAGGCGAAGCTTTCGAGGAGGAACTGACGGCCGCCAGGTCGATCGCGGGCGTCGCAACGGACCCGGAACTCGACACGAATCAACTGCAGGACCTGGTACACGCGTACAAGAAGGTGTTCCACGAGCACACCGGCCGGGACTTTCCGCAGGCGCCGCACGAACAGCTGTTCCTGGCGATCGGAGCGGTGTTCCGCTCGTGGAACGCCGAACGCGCCATCGTGTACCGCCGGCAGGAGCGCATCCCGCAGGACCTGGGCACCGCGGTCAACGTCATGGCGATGGTCTTTGGCAACCGGGGGGCGAACTCCGGCACCGGGGTCGCCTTCACCCGGGACCCGGCCACCGGCCGGCGCGGCGTCTACGGCGACTACCTGCGCAACGCTCAAGGGGAGGACGTGGTCGCCGGGATCCGCAACACCGTGCCGCTGGCCGAGCTCGCCGCCATCGATCCAGCGAGCCATCGGAAGTTGCTGTCGATCATGCAGCGGCTCGAGCAGCGTTACCGCGACCTGTGCGACGTCGAGTTCACCATCGAGAACGGCACGTTGTGGATGCTGCAGACCCGGGTCGGCAAGCGCACGCCAGCCGCCGCGTTCGTCATCGCCGCCCAGTTGGTCGACGAGGGCAGCATCACCCTGGATGAGGCGCTGCAGCGGGTCACCGGCGAGCAACTGGCCCAGCTGATGTTCCCCAGTTTCGACAGCACCGCCGCTCCCCCGCCGCTGATCACCGGCGTGCCGGCCTCTCCGGGCGCGGCCGTCGGCGCGATCGTCTTCGACTCCGCCGCCGCTGTGGCGGCGACCGAGCCGGTCATCCTGGTGCGCCGGGAGACCAATCCCGACGACCTGCCGGGCATGATCGCTGCTCAAGGCATCCTGACCTCGCGCGGCGGCAAGACGTCGCACGCCGCGGTGGTCGCCCGAGGCATGGGCAAGACGTGTGTCTGCGGCGCCGAGGAACTGCGCATCGACGGCGACGCGGTCACCGTGGCGGGTCGCACCCTGCACGCCGGTGACGTCATCTCGATCGACGGGACCACCGGAAAGGTCTACCCGGGATCGGTCGCCGTGCGGCCCTCCGCGGTGGTGCGGTACTTCGAGGGCGAGCTGGCGGCGGACGGTGACCCGTTGCTCTCCGCGGTGCAGCGGCTGATGATCCACGCCGATCACCGGGCCCGGCTCGGTGTGCACGCCAACGCCGACACCAGCGCCGACGCCGCCCGAGCCCGCCGCTTCGGCGCCACCGGGGTCGGCTTGTGCCGAACCGAGCACATGTTCCTCGGCGACCGCCGCCGGTTGGTCGAGCGGCTGATCCTGGCCGAGGACGACGTTGCGCGCGCCGGAGCCCTCCAGGCGCTGCTGCCCCTGCAGCGGGCCGACTTCGAGGAGCTGTTCGCCGCGATGGACGGGCTGCCGGTGACCGTGCGGCTCATCGACCCCCCGCTGCACGAGTTCCTGCCCCCGTTGGAGGAGCTGACCGCCCGGGTGGCCCACGCGGAGGCGCTCGGCGTGGACCCGGGCCACGACGGCACGCTGCTGACGGCGGTGCGGCGGATGCACGAGCAGAACCCGATGCTCGGGCTGCGCGGCGTACGTCTGGGCCTGGTGATCCCGGGGCTGATCGCCATGCAGGTCCGCGCGATCGCGGAGGCCGCGGCCGCTCGGGTCGCCGCAGGCGGCGACCCGCAGCCGGAGATCATGGTTCCACTGGTCGGAGCGGTTCAGGAGCTCGAGACGGTACGCGCGGAAGCGGAGTCGGTGCTGGCGAGCGTGCCGGGTGCGCCGCCGATCCGGATCGGCACCATGATCGAGGTGCCCCGGGCCGCCCTGACCGCCGGGCAGATCGCCTGCGTCGCCGATTTCTTCTCGTTCGGCACCAACGACCTGACCCAGATGACGTGGGGTTTCTCCCGCGACGACGTGGAAGGCGCGTTCTTCGGCCGGTACCTCGAGCTGGGCATCTTCGCGGTATCACCGTTCGAGAGCATCGACCGCGACGGTGTGGGCGAGCTCGTCCGCACCGCCGTCGAGCGCGGCCGTGCCACGCGGCCCGACCTGACCGTCGGGGTCTGCGGCGAGCACGGCGGCGATCCGGCCTCGGTGCGGTTCTTCCACGACGCCGGCCTGGACTACGTGTCCTGCTCGCCGTTCCGGGTGCCGATCGCCCGGCTCGAGGCCGGTCGCGCCGCGAGCGCGGCGGCCGGCTCGGACAGCCGGTAGGAGGTCACGATGACGACGACGGTGACACCGGTCCGCCGCGGCGATCGGGAGATCGGCGCCTACATCGACGGACGCTTCGTGCCGGCCGTGGATGCCACCACCATCGCGGTGGCCGCGCTGGCCACCGCGACGGTGTCCACCGCCGCGGTGGCGGCGGGCCTGGCCCTGCGTCGACGACCGGCGATCGGCACGGTGACGATGGGTCCCGGCGGCTGGATCAGTCTCAAGCGCACCGGCAGGCCGCCGCTGCGCGCCGCCTCGACGAACCGGCCCTGGTGGGCGCACCTGTTGCGCGCGCACCGGCTCGTCGAGCAGCGCTGAGGTGGTCCGCCCGTACGCCGCCGGGCCACCATGACCAACCCATCCAGGGCCGACAAGATCGCGCCCGCACCCAGAGGTCCCGGACGGTCCCGACCCGTCCGGGACCTCTGGCCCTGAACCGCGAGTGGTCGCTCGGCAAGGCTGGGAGGAGACGAAGGAGGGGCAATGGCCACCACATCCCACGAAGCCTGGCGCGGGTTCCGCGGCACCGGCTGGCGCGAGACGATCGACGTCGCCGGGTTCATCCACGACAACATCGAGCCGTACTCCGGTGGGTCGGAGTTCCTGACCGGGCCGACGCGCCGCACCGAGCGGATCTGGCAGCAGCTGCAGCGCATGTTCGTCGAGGAGAGCCGCCGCGGGGTCTACGACGTGGACGCCCACACCCCGTCCACGATCACCTCGCACGAGCCGGGCTACCTCGACCAGGGCCACGAGCTCATCGTGGGCCTGCAGACCAGCGCACCGCTGCGCCGCGCGATCATGCCCAACGGCGGGCTGCGGATGGTGGAGGCCGGTCTCCAGGCGTACGGCTTCACCCTCGACCCGGCCGTGCGGACGATCTTCAGCCGATACCGCAAGACGCACAACGACGGCGTCTTCGACGCCTACCCGGCCGGCGTGTTGGCCGCCCGCCGCTCGCACATCATCACCGGATTGCCGGACGCGTACGGCCGGGGCCGGATCATCGGCGACTACCGGCGCGTCGCGCTGTACGGGGTGGACCGCCTGATCGCCGAGCGCCAGGCGGTCAAGGCATCGCTCGACGGTCAGCTGTCGTCGGAGGACGTGATCCGCGACCGTGAGGAGCTTGCCGAGCAGATTAGGGCGCTGGAGGAGCTGCGATTCATGGCCAGTCGGTACGGTTGCGACATCTCCGGCCCGGCGAGCACCGGCCGCGAGGCGATCCAGTGGTTGTACTTCGCCTACCTGGCGGCCACCAAGGAGCAGAACGGCGCGGCGATGTCGCTGGGCCGGACCGCCACGTTCGTCGACGTCTACCTGCAGCGCGACATCGAAGAGGGCCGGCTCACCGAGCAGGAGGCGCAGGAGCTGGTCGACGACTTCGTCATCAAGCTGCGGATCATCCGGTTCCTGCGCACGCCCGAGTACGACCAGTTGTTCTCCGGCGATCCGACCTGGGTGACCGAGGCGCTCGGGGGGATCGACTGCGACGGCCGCCCACTGGTCACCCGCACGAGCTTCCGCTACCTGCAGACCCTGTACAACCTGGGCCCGGCCCCGGAGCCGAACCTGACCGTGTTGTGGTCGCCGGCGCTGCCCGAGGGGTTCAAGCGGTTCTGCGCCCAGGTCTCCATCGACACGAGCGCCATCCAGTACGAGAACGACGACCTGATCCGGCCCGCGTACAGCGACGACACCGCCATCGCCTGCTGCGTGTCGGCCATGCGGGTGGGTAAGGACATGCAGTTCTTCGGCGCCCGCGCCAACCTCGCCAAGGCCCTGTTGTACGCGATCAACGGCGGCCGCGACGAGATGACCGGCGAGCGGGTCTTCGTCGCCGAACCGATCGTCGACGACGTGCTCGACTACGACGAGGTCCTGGCCGCGTACGACCGGACGCTGGACTGGCTGGCCGAGACCTACGTCGACGCGCTCAACGTCATCCACTACATGCACGACAAGTACGCCTACGAGCGCATCGAGATGGCCCTGCACGACTACCCCGTGCACCGTTTCCTCGCCACCGGCATCGCCGGCCTGTCGGTCGCCGTGGACAGCCTGAGCGCCATCAAGCACGCCCACGTCAAGGTGCTGCGCGACGACACCGGTCTGGCCGTCGACTATGCCGTGGACGGGGACTTCCCCGCCTTCGGCAACAACGACGACCGCGCGGACGCGATCGCCGTCGACCTGGTCGAACGATTCATGGCGAAGATCCGACGGCAACCCACCTACCGGGGTGCCGAGCCTTCGCTCTCGGTTCTCACGATCACCTCGAACGTGGTCTACGGCACGCACACCGGCAACACGCCCGACGGGCGGCGCGCCGGTGAGCCGTTCGCGCCGGGCGCGAACCCGATGAACGGCCGCGACACGCACGGCATGGTCGCCGCCGCGTTGTCAGTCGCCAAGCTGCCGTACCGCTGCGCGCGCGACGGGATCTCGCTGACGATCACCGTTACCCCGGACGGCCTCGGCCACGCCCGCGACGAACGGATCACCAACCTCGCCGGAGTGCTCGACGGCTACACCGACGGCGGCGGTTTCCACATGAACGTCAACGTGCTGAACCGGGCGACGCTCGAGGACGCCATGGCCCACCCGGAGAGGTACCCGCAGCTGACCATCCGGGTATCCGGGTACGCGGTGAACTTCGTCAAGCTCACTGCCGAGCAGCAGCGCGACGTCATCTCCCGGACCTTCCACGGATCGCTGTGATGGCCGTCGTCGTCACGCCGGTGACCGGCTCGCTCCACTCCTTCGACATCTCCACCGGAGTGGACGGGCCGGGCACCCGGTTCGTCGCGTTCCTGGCCGGTTGCCCGCTGCGCTGCCTCTACTGCCACAGCCCCGACACCCAGTACCGCCGTTTCGGCCGACCTACCTCGGTCGACGACCTGCTCACCGAGATCCGCCGCTACGAACGTTTCCTGAAGGTCGCCCACGGCGGCGTCACCCTCAGCGGCGGCGAACCACTGCAACAGCCCGCCTTCAGCCGCGAGGTGCTGCGCCACTGCAAGGAGATGCGGCTGCACACCGCCCTGGACACCAGCGGGCTGCTGGGCGACCGCGCCGACGACGCCCTGCTCGACGCCACCGACCTGGTCCTGCTCGACATCAAGTCCGGCGACCCGGCCACGTACCGGAGGGTGACCCGCACCGGGCGGCTGACGCCGACCGTGCGGTTCGCGCACCGCCTGGCCGACCGTGGTATGCCGATCTGGGTTCGTTTCGTCCTCGTGCCCGGTCTCACCGACGACCCGTGCAACGTCGACGCCGTCGCGTCCATCGCGGCCAGCGTGCCCACCGTCGAACGCGTCGAGGTGCTGCCCTTCCACCGGCTGGGTGCTCAGAAGTACGCCGCCCTCGGCCTGCCGTTTCCGCTGGCGGACACGCCGCCGCCGGACGAGGCGCTGCTGCATCGGGTCCGTGCCCAGTTCCACGATCACGGGCTGACGGTGTACTGACCGCCACTGGCGTGGAGCCCGGCGGGTACCGGCCGGCCGCTGGAACGGGACCTTCGGCCCTGAACGGCCGGGGCGGGCAAACAGCAAGGTGGTGGTGACGGATACGGAGGTTTTCCCATGACACCGCTCGAGCAGGCCGCCCGCGCCGCACAGCACGCACCGTCGGTCTTCAACACCCAGCCCTGGAACTGGCGGATCAGCGGCGAGACGATGGAGCTGTTCGCCGAGGCGGACCGCCGCGTCGACAGCATCGACCCCGACGGCCGGCTGTTGCTGCTCAGCTGCGGCGCCGCCCTGCATCATGCCCGCATCTACCTGGCCGCGGCCGGCTGGTCCGTGACTGTCGAACGCCTGCCCGACCCGGCACGGCCCGATCTGCTAGCCCGGATCGACCTCGGCCGGCCGGTGCCACCAGATCCCGAGGCGGTACGCATGGCCGCCGCCATCCCCCACCGCCGCACCGATCGGCGAGCCTTCGACGACCGACCGGTGGCCGACATCGAGTTGACCAAGCTGCGCCGCTTCGTCGAGGCGGAGGGCGCCTACCTACACACGGTGCGGCCCGACCAGGTGGCCATGCTCGCCGTCTCGGCCGAGATCGCCGCCGCCGTCGAGCTGGCCGACCCTGCCTACCGCGCCGACCTGCACCGCTGGACGAACCGGCCGGAGAATGCCGGCGACGGAGTGCCACCAACCACCGCGGTCAAGCCGGAGCTGCGGCGCGTACCCGTCCGCGATTTCTTCCCCGACGCCGCGGCGAAGCTCACCGCCGGCGCTGTCCACGACCAGGGTGCGGCCTACGTCGTCCTCTTCGGCAACGGCGACGAGCGCGTCAACCTGCTCCGCGGCGGTGAGGCGCTGTCCGCGCTGCTGCTGCTGGCCACCGCCGACGGCCTGGCCACCGCTCCGCTGAGCGACGCCGTCGAGCCTGAGTGGCCCCGCCATCTGCTGCGCCGCCTGGTCTCCCACATCGGAGAGCCGTACCTGGCGGTCCGGCTCGGCTACCGGCCCGACCGCGCACCCGTCCCCGCCGCACCGCGTCGCGATCCTCGCGACGTCATCACCACCGTGGAGTAGGCCACGACGTACCCCTGACGGTGGCAACCGAAGCAGCTTGCCCGGTTGTCGTCGTCCCCCTCGACCAGCGCGAAGGAGACCCGCTGTGAACGGTTACCGCGACGCGGACCTGCAAGCGGCGGCGGAGGCCGGCATCCGCGCGCCGTCGATGCACAACAGCCAGCCGTGGCTGTTCCGACTGCGTGACGGCGCCATCGAGGTCGTCGCCGACCCGGCACGGCAGCTCGCCGTCGCGGACCGGTCCGGCTGGGCGATCCGCCTGGCATGCGGCGCCGCCACCTACAACGCCCGCCTCGCCCTCGCCATGCGCAGCCGGCCCGCCGAGGTGCACCCGCGCCCCCGCTCCGCCGAATCCGCCGTGATCACCCGGCTCATCCCCGGCCCGGCAAGGCCACCGACCTACGCCGAGCAGGACCTGTACGCCGCCATCGGCCGCCGGCACAGCAATCGGACGCCGTTCTGGCCCGAACCGGTGCCGGCTGACGTTCGCATCCGCCTCATCGACGCCGCGCGCAGCGAATCCGCGTGGCTCGACCTGCTGGTCGGCATGACCGCCCTGGCCGGCTTCGCGGAGATCGCCGGCAGCGCCGACCGGGTGCTGCGCCGCGACGCCCGCTACCAGGCCGAGCTGATCAGCTGGATCCACGCCGACGACGCGCCCGACGGCGTTCCGGTGGGTGCCGGCGCACCCCTGCCCGAACCGCAGGACCTGCTGCCACAACGGCCCTTCGGCAACCGGTGCCGCGCACCCGTCCGTGCGCACGATCCCGAACCGCTGATCGGCGTCCTCGGGGTGGCCGGCGACTGGCCGGTGGACCAGATCAACGCCGGCCAAGCCCTGCAGAAGGTTCTGCTGACCGCAACCGACGCCGGCCTGGCCACCTCGATGATCTCGCAACCGATCGAGGTACCGGCTGCCCGTGACCAGCTGCGGCGCTCCCTCGGCCGGACCGGATACCCGCAGCTCGCCCTGCGCATCGGCTACGGCACGCCCGGACGACCCACCCCGCGGCGGGACGTCGCCGACGTCGTCGTCAGTGAAAGCTGATAGACCGGCGGAGGCGCCCGAACGACACCGTTCCCAGGACCGTTGGACCTGATCATGGCCTACGTGTCGATGGCATGAAGCACGCTGCGGACATGCGCCCGCGACGACGTGGCGACCGTGTCCGCGGCAGGGACCATGCGTGGGATCAGTACAGTCGGGCTCGTCCTGCGCACACCCGCCCGGTCCTCCCGCGCGCTGCAGAGGAGCTCGGCGAAGCTGCCGCTCAGCCCGATTCCCGCCACCATGAGGCGACCGCGCCGCAGGGCGCGTCCGACGGTGTACTCCATCTCGGAGTCACTGACGACCAGGCGTTCGACAACCACATCGGGAAAGCGTGCCGTCCAGCTGACCAACGCCTCGGCCAGCGCCTTTTCCGCAGCCGCCCGTTCCTCGACGTACGCTCCGGGGCGAACAGCGGGCGGAATCCCCTCTGCGGCGCCGGGCCTCGTCCACATGTGCATCGCCACCAGTGGTGCGTCCACCAGGGCGGCCCGCGCGAAGGCATATCCGAGTGTGGCGTCGCCCTCCGGCCGGGCCGAGACCGCCACCACGACCGGTCCCTGGGACGGCGCGGGTCCGCGGTAGATCATCAGCGGACAAGCGCTGTGGTGTGCCAGGTACGCGGTCGTCGAGCCCCACGTCGGCCGCGCACACGACTCATCTCGGTGCCCGAGCACGAGCAGGCGGGCGGACCGGGATGCCTCGGTCAGCAAGGTGGCGGCACCGCCGTCGAACAGGTAGCTCGTGACCGGCACGTCTGCCCGCAGCAACCGTGCGCGGCGCGCCGACAGGTCGAGCAGCCGTTGCGCGTCAGCGCGTGACGCCACAGCCCCACGTCCGCGATAGGCGCCGGTGTACCGGCCGGGCCAGACGTGCACGATGAGCAGCGGGGCTCGATACAGGGCCGCTTCGGCGGCCGCGAGATCAACCAAGACCGGTCCGATGCGCGAGCCGTTCACCGCGACCACGACCGGTGGGTTCCGAGGATTCGACACGTCGCTACGCATAGCCGCAAGGTAGGCCCCCGGCAGCCGCCGGGGGCACGGTCTCCGGACACCATCGGCCGGGCTGTTGGTCCCGGTCGGCCGCCGGCTATGTCGCGCTTCACCCTCGATGAGTACGCCGCCCGGTCGCACAGCAGGACGGGACCTTCGTCCCGTTCAGGTCAGGCACATGGCCTCGGGATGCGCGCCCTGAGATGGCGCAGTCTCAAGGTGCGGACATCAATGAAGGAGGGCACCATGACAACCATCGGCCGGGGCACCGCCACCCGCCTGGAGCACCTCGAAGCCCCCGGCGCCATGCTCACCACGACCGCCGCCCGGGCGCTGGCCGTGCTGCGCATCTCCACGGGCTTCGTCTTCCTGTGGGCGTTCCTCGACAAGACGTTCGGGTGGGGCTTCGCCACCACCTCGGAGCGGGCCTGGATCAACGGCGGCTCGCCCACCAAGGGCTTCCTGGCCGGCGTCGAGGTCGGCCCCGGCTGGTTGCAGAGCTTCTTCCACGGCATCGCTGGCGATCCGTGGGCCAACTGGGCCTTCATGCTCGGCCTACTCGCCATCGGCCTCGCCTTCATGTTGGGCATCGGCATGCGCCTCGCTGCCGGCGCCGGCGCGCTCATGATGCTGCTCATGTGGGCCGCCGAGTGGCCGCTCGACAAGACCACCAGCGGTGGCGAACCCAGCGGGTCGACCAACCCGATCGTCGACTACCACATCATCTACGGCCTCGCCGGCATCGTCCTGGCGCTGACCTACGCCGGCCAGACCTGGGGCCTGGGCAGATGGTGGGCCTCCCTGCCCATCGTTCAGAAGAATCGCTGGCTCATCTGACACCACGCACAGTCATCGACGGGACACCATCGTCCGGCCGCAGGTCCACGGCCCGGCGATGGTGTCCCGCAGAGCAGCCCAGGACTTGACCCACTACCCGCCCCTTGCGTCTGGACCAGGCATCTGCCGCCGTCAAGCCGTAACCCCATGGTCCGCGCTAGTCTCAGCGTCATGGTGGACCATCCATCGGCGGACGACCGGATCGAACGGCCGTCGCTCGGGCTCAGCCCGCTCTCCCGTGTCCGGCTTGACGAACTCCTGCAGGAGATGCTCGACCGGGTCGGCGAGGTGATGGCGAGCCGGGAGCGTCTGCGATCGCTACTCGACGCGGTCGTGGGCATCGGCACAGATCTGGACCTGCGCAGCACCCTGCAACGCATCGTGGGGGCAGCGTGCGCGCTCGCCGGCGCCCGTTACGGCGCGCTCGGCGTACTCGGCGCCGATCGCACCGACCTGAGCGATTTCATCACCCACGGCATCGACCCGGCCGCGCACGCCAATATCGGCGACCTGCCACACGGCCGCGGGATCCTCGGCCTGCTGATCACCGACCCGCGCCCGGTGCGGCTGCCCGACATCATCAAACACCCCGACTCGTACGGCTTCCCACCGCACCACCCACCGATGCACAGCTTCCTCGGCGTGCCGGTTCGTACCCGCGACCAGATCTTCGGCAACCTCTACCTCGCCGAGAAACAGGGCGCCGACGAGTTCGGCCAGGACGACGAGGAGATCGTCGTCGCACTGGCCGCGGCAGCCGGAGTCGCCATCGACAACGCCCGGCTCTACGAACTGGCTCAGCGCCGCGAACGCTGGCTCGCCGCCACGGCTGAGATCACCAGCGTGCTCCTCGGCACCGTCCAGCGCACCGAGGCGCTGCGGCTGATCGCCCGGCGGGCCCGTGAGGTGTCCGGCAGCGAACTCGTCCTGGTCATGCTGTACGACGAGATCAACGCCAGATACTCGATCGAGGTGGCCGACGGCGCCGATCCTTCGTACGGCGAACTCGCCGGCAAGCTCGTTCCCGTGGAGCCGGCTGCCGCAGCAGCGTTCGGGAAGGAGAAGTTCCGAGCCGTCGAAAACCTTCGTGCCGCCATCGAGTGGCCGTGGCCGGTGCCGGACGGTCCGGCAATGGCCGTCCCGCTCGCCGGCCCGGACACCCTGCACGGCGTGCTCATCGTGGCTCAGCCACCCGGGCAATCATCCGGCGACGAAGACGCCGCACAGCTGTCGACCTTTGCCGGGCAGGCGGCCCTGGCCCTCGAACGGGTCCGGGCTCAGGAGGAACGTCAGCAGCTCGTGTTACTTGAGGACCGGGAGCGCATTGCCCGGGACCTGCATGACGTGGTCATTCAGCGGCTGTTCGCCACCGGCATGCAGCTGCAGGGCGCTGTGCACCAGGCCGGAAGACCGGAGGTAGCCAAGCGCATCAACGCCGCCGTCGACGACCTCGACGCCACCATCCGTGACATCCGCCGCTCGATCTTCGAACTACGGACCCCTACCGGCCCGTCCCTGCGCGCCGAATTGAACGAGGCGGTGGCCACGGCAGCCGAGACGCTTGGTTTCCGACCGGTCCTGGACACCTCCGGACCGGTGGACAGCGCCATTCCCGACGACATCAAGCCCGAACTGATCGCCGTACTTCGGGAGGCCCTGTCGAACATCGCCCGGCACGCCGAAGCCACAAATGCCCGGGTTTCGCTGCGGGCCGCCGACGGCGAAGTCGTCATGTGCGTCGAGGACGACGGCAAAGGCTTCGACCCGGCCCTCGCCCGTGGCGGTGTCGTCAACATGGGTGAACGCGCACAAGATCTGGGCGGCAGCTTCGAAATCGGCGCCGCACGCGAAGGTACCGGGACAACATTGACCTGGCGGGTCCCGACCGGCGGCTGAGAACGGTCACCCCATCCTGGGCGACCTGCCCGACACGGCCGTCATCGTCCTCGTCACGATCAACACGCTGGTCGGTGTGCTGCGGAAGATCCGAGCCGATGCCCGCGATCGCCGCCCTCGATCAGCTCGTCGCACCCACGGCGCGCATTGTGCCGGACGCCATCACGTGACCCCTCCGGCCGCTTCGGGCGCCCCGCGTCCAAGGCTCGGCGGGCGTCCCTTCCAGCCCGACAGGACCGGGAGCCTTCCTGCGGGCAGTGGCCTACGAATAGTGGCCTCACGTGCGATGACCCAGCGATCCGAGCGAGGGCATTGGTGAACCGCATGCTCGTGGACGATCCGCTCGACGAGCACGGCCTGCGGGCCACAGCTGCCGAGACACACCATCGCACCTCGGCCGAGCGGTCAGGACTTTGGTCCCGTACGAGTCGGGTGCTTCGACCCGGGCGGCGAAGTGTCGATCGGAGCAGAGTCAGGGGCGGAAGAAACGATTGAGGAGGAACGATGAACACCATCGACCGGAGCCGTACGGCGCACCTCGAACACGTCGAGGCGCCCGGGGCCATGCTCACCAAGACCGCCGCCCGGGCCCTCGCCGTGCTGCGAGTCTCCACCGGGTTCGTCTTCCTGTGGGCGTTCTTGGACAAGACCTTCGGCTTCGGCTACGCGACGCCTGCGGCGAAGTCGTGGATCAACGGCGGGTCACCGACCAAGGGTTTCCTGGCCAATGTCGAGGTGGGACCGTTGCAGGGCTTCTTCCACAGCATCGCCGGCGACGCCTGGGCCAACTGGGCGTTCATGCTCGGCCTGCTCGGTATCGGCCTCGCGCTCATCCTCGGCATCGGTATGCGCCTGGCCGCGGCGGCGGCCGGCGTCATGATGGCCATGATGTGGGCAGCCGAATGGCCGCTCGCCCAGCACACCAGCGCGGGCAAGCCGAGCGGTTCCACCAACCCGGTCACCGACTACCACGTCGTCTACGCGATCGGCGCCATCGTGCTCGCTCTGACCTACGCCGGGCACACCTGGGGCCTGGGCCGGCAGTGGGCCAAGCTGCCCTTCGTGCAGAAGAACCGCTGGCTGATCTGACCGAAGCGATCGACAATGCCCGGCCGGTGCACCGGTCGGGCATTGTCGTGCCCAAAGCACCAGCAGTCCCTGCATCGCTTCACTCTTATCGGCGCAAGCTGGTGTCGCGATCGCCAAAAGATCGTGGCCCTCGTCGTGATTCAGAGGCTGTTCGCCACCGGGCTGCAGGTGCAGAGCAGCCCGCCGCTGATCGCCCGACCCGGAGGTCGGCTCTCGGATCATCGCCGCAGTCGACGAACTCGATTCCACGATCAGGGACATCCGGCGTGCCATCTTCGAACTGCGGACCCCGATGGCTGCGGACCTGTGGACCGAGATCAGCGACGCCGTAGACACCGCTGCCAGGTTGCCCACCGTTGACGACATTGGGATTGGCACGGGCCCGACGCGGCCATTGGCGGCCTGGTGAACCTGCGTGAGCGCGCCTTGAGGCTGAGTAGCGAAGGCGCTGTGGAACCAGCCGATCCGCGCGGCATGCGGCTGCGCTGGGAGCAATCCGCTGGGTGACTGAGGTTCAGGAGCGCTGGCCGAGCAACCGGGTGGCCAGTACGGCGGCCTGGGTACGCCGTTCCAGCCCAAGCTTCGCCAGCAGGCTCGACATGTAGTTCTTGACCGTCTTCTCGGCGAGAGACATCCTCCCGGCGATTTCACGGTTGGTCAGCCCTTCCGCGACGTACTCCAGGATCCGGCGCTCCTGCTCGGTCAACGTCTCCAGCTCGCGCGGCTGCTCGACGCCGTTGCGGATGCGTTCCAGCACCCGCTGGGTCACCGCTGGGTCGAGCAGCGACTGTCCCGCCGCCACGCGGCGGACCGCGTCGACGAGGTCGGTGCCGCGAATCTGCTTGAGCACGTACCCGTCTGCGCCCGCCATGATCGCCGCGAACAGCGCCTCGTCGTCTTCGTAGGAGGTGAGAATCAAACCCCGGATCGACGAGTCGACGGCACGGACGTCCCGACACACGTCGATTCCACTGCCGTCGGGCAGCCGTGCGTCGAGGATCGCCACGTCCGGCCGCAATGCTGGTATGCGCGCCGTGGCCTCCCGGGCCAACCCTGACTCGCCCACCACTTCGATGTCACCAGCGGCGTGTAGCAGGTCGGCCAGGCCACGTCGGACGACCTCGTGGTCGTCGAGGAGGAAAACACGGATCATCTCCCCTGTCTACCTGGTGCGGCACCGGCCGAGACAGGGTCGAAGGTCCCGTTACCCGCGATCGGACAGGAGCTCGGGCCCGGCCGTTCGGGACGTTCGGCTCTGCCAATTCGGCCTGGCCCCAGCCACGGCGCGAAAGAGAGCTCGCACCAGGTCCTGGCGTGGCTGATGACCAACTCCGCGACTCGCAGGAGGCACCGCGATGATCAGCCGCCAGGTGCGTCAACAGGCCGGCTCGCGTCGGGCCGTCGGTGCGGCCAGTCCACGGGCAGGTCAGCGAGCGTCGTGCAAGGTCTTGCCTCGTTGCCTCAGGCCACGCCATAGACGAGCCCGGGGGCAACCGTGTAGCGGTCGTCGACGTCGAATTCGACTTCGTCGAACACCTCGACGACTCCAGCGACCTGGTGCGTCAGCCGGACAGCCGTGTCGGCCGTCGTCCAACGCTCGACACGTCCGGTCAGCGTCACGGCACCCTGGGCCACCGCAACCGTTACGTTGTTGGCCGCTTCGGCCAGCAACGGGGTGAGGACACCGGTGTGCACGTCCTGTTGGATCTCGTCGTCCGGCCGCAGATACACCTTGAGTAGGTCACCGCGGGAGACGATGCCGACAAGCCGGCCCAGGTCGTTGACGACCGGGAGGCGCTTGACCTGCTCGGCGTCCATCAGCCGCGCTGCGGCGGCGAGCGGTGTGCCGACGAGGGCAACGACCGGCGGGCTGCTCATCAGCTCGGCGGCGGTTCCGGCCCGTGCCTTCGCTCGCGCCCCGCGCCGGCGTCGGCCGTCGAACAGCCGGGGGGTTTCCACGCCCGCGTACTCGATCTTTCGCAGCAGGTCCGCCTCGGACACGACCCCGGTTACCCGCTGGAAGTCGTCCACGACGGGCACCGCGCTGAACCGGCAGCCGACCAGCAGATCGACCAGGCTTCGATAGGAGGTGGTCTGTTGCACTGACACGACCGCCTCGGTCATCACATCGTCCACTTTCCAGGCCTTCATCACAGCCCTCCCTCTCTCCTCACCACCGACGCTACGAGTGCCGGGATGCCCTGGTCAGGGCCGATCGACCCCTCCCGACGGGCCAACCGGTGCAGCGCGTGGTGATCACCACTGACACTGGGATCTGGCTGGCTGGCGGTGTGCAGGCAAGAAGGTTGCCCGTCAGCGCCGGCTGGCAGCGACATCCTCATCGCGAGAGCACCACCTTGAGCGCGCCGGTGCGCGCCGGGTCGGCGAAGACGTCGTACGCCTCGGCGACATCGCCCAGCTCGAACCGGTGGGTGACCAGGTGGCCGACATCGAGTTGGCCGGCGACGAGCATGTCGAGCAGCTGCGGCGTGGAGTACGTGTCCACCAGGCCCGTGGTGATCGTGACGTCGCGGCTCCACAGGTCTTCCAGGTGCAGAGTCGCTGGCTTGCCGTGCACACCGACGTTGGCGATGTGGCCGCCGGGCCGGACGAGCGTGGTGCAAAGCTCGAAGGTTTGCGGGGTGCCGACCGCCTCGATGACGACGTCCGCGCCGAGGCCTCCGGTCAGAGCCTGGACGATGCCGAGCGGGTCGTCGGTGCCGACCAGGATGGTGTCGTCCGCGCCGATTGTCTTGGCCGCCTGCAAACGGCTCTCGGCCTTGTCGATCATCACGATGCGCGCCGGCGAGTAGAGCCTCGCCGTCAGCACGGCGGCGAGCCCGATCGGGCCCGCGCCCACCACCACGACGGTGTCGCCGGGACGAACGTCGCCGTTGAGCACGCCGACCTCGTACGACGTGGGCAGGATGTCGGCGAGCAGCACCGCCGTTTCGTCGGTCACCTGCTCCGGCAGCTTGTACGTGGACAGGTCCGCGAACGGGATCCGGGCATACTCGGCTTGCACCCCGTCTACCAGATGACCAAGGATCCAGCCGCCACCACCCAGGCACTGACCGTAGGTGCCCTGCCGACAGTAACGGCAGATCCCGCACGCGGAAATGCAGGACGCGAGCACTCGGTCGCCCTTGGCCAGTCCGCTGATACCGCTGCCGGTCTCGACAACCGTGCCGACCGCCTCGTGGCCGAGCACTCGACCGACGGCGACCTCCGGCACGTCGCCGCCGAGGATGTGCAGGTCGGTGCCGCAGATGGTGACCGCGTCGACCCTGATGATCGCGTCCCGGGGTTCCTGGATCGTCGGGTCCGGGATCACGGTCCACGACCGCGAACCGGGGCCGCCGTACACAAGTCCCTTCATGGCGTCTCTCCTCTTCCCGATGGGCTACGCCTCCACGGTCTTCCCGTCAGAGTCCGCTCACCGGGGACCTCCGGCCCTGTCGAGCGGGCCCGAAGCGGGACTACCAACGCGGCAACGAACATGCCGCGAGGGAGTGAGGGCGAGGGACAAATGTCCATCTACTCGCGGATCTTCGCTAGGTGGCCGGCAACTACAGGCTATGACATTTCCGGCGGGGTCGAGGTGCACGGCGCGATCCTCGATGAGCAGCTCGCCGACCTTCGCCTGGACGGCCCGGCCGACGCGGGCGAGATCTGGCGTGGTCAGCTGATCGGTAAAGGGGCAACGATGAGGGACCGCTGACCGGCACCGTAGAAGACGGGCGCCATCGGCGAAACCGGCGCCGACCCGCGCATGGTGACCGACCAACAGGTCCCCACGACCTCGCCACGCATGTGACCTTGTCCGCAGTGGGTCCGATCGGCGAGGTGGCTGACACCCCGGCGTCTACCGACGTTCCAACAAGTGTGGCGACACAAATCGACTTGTGTCGGCACCGTCGGACACACCCGCGCCGCGGCGTCCCATATTCCCCACGACTCTCCGGCCCATCACCGATCGACTCCGCGTCCCCGCGACAAGGACGATTCGGACGGGTTGTACGGAGGTGCCAGTCAGCCCGGAGGGTCCCTCGCTGAAGTCGTCGGCCGCTGATCAAGGAGACGCCTGCCCAGGTCACACCGGCAAGCGCTTACATCGACGGGAACATCTCGGACCCCGCCGGTCAAGACCTGCCCTTCGTCCGGGCCTTCCGCGACGGCTTCGGCACCCGCGAGCTGGATCGACGACCTCAGGTCCTTCACCCATGATCGGCCGGGTGTGGCCGCGATGTGGTAGGCGAGTGGTCGCTATGCACCTGGTACGCGATGATCATCGGAATGGTGGTGAGGTCACCCTGGCCGATCTGCCGTTGGGTCCTTGGGCGGGCGTGTCCGTTCAGATGTGGACGACGAAGACGGGGCAGGTGTGGCACGCCGACCCGGAGTGCACTCGCGTCAAGGTCCGTGGCAGGGAGATGGTTCACCGTCAGCCTGAGTCTGGTGGTCTCGACCAGCTGTCGCTTCCGGACGGGCTGCATTGCAACCCTCCGGGAGCGCTGGCGACCTACCTGCGGGCTGCGGACAAACTGCTGAGGTACGGGGCAGACACTCAAGCGGCCGAGGCTCGCCTGGCTGACGGCGATCTCGACTTCGGACTGTTAGGCGATGACCCGCACTATTTCTGGAGCGCCGCCGATGAGGTGCTGATCTCGGGCGAACTGGCCGCCTACTGGGAGGCGGCACGGCGACGTCGGGAGCGCCTCGTCGAGAAGGTACGACAATAAGCCGGTCCGACGACGCAGCGTGCGCGCCGCACATCGCGTCGGCCTCGGCGGACTTACCTCCTGCGCGAACGTTTTGATCATCGCCTGCAACACATCAGGCGACGCGCCCGCGATCTGCTCGCACAGCAGCTCAACAGGGTTCGCGACGTTCATGTTCGCCATGGTGGTGCTGGCCGCGCTACCGGACCAGGCGAACCAGGGGCTGCCCCGAGCTGTCCCTGGCGGTGGCGATAGCGCTCGTCCTGGTCAGCAGCGCCACCTTCATCTACTACCTGCACCACATCACCACGGCGATGCGGGTGTCGCACATCATCGGCTCCATCGGCGCGCAGACCCGACGATCGATAGCCGGCCTTCCTTCGCCCGACGACCCCCAGGTCGTTGTCCTCGGTGCGGTGATACAGACCGTGCCGGCCTCAGAACCCGGCATGGTCAGCAACGTCGGTCTCCCCCTGCTCGCGCGGCTGGCCCGCGAGCACGACTGCGCCATCACCGTCGTGCCCACACCGGGTGACTTCGTCGTCGCGGGAGCACCGCTGCTGCACATCCCCCGGGCCGCCGACGCCACGCCTCGCCCGGTGCCAGTCGAGGCGGCCGAACAGGGCGTGACCATCGGCGTGGAACGCACCCCGGGCCAGGACCTCGGTTTCGGCTTCCGCCAGCTCGCCGACATCGCCGAACGCGCGCTGTCCCCCGACATCAACGACGTCACCACCGCCGCACGCGCCGTGCAGGAGGCACACGACCTCCTGCGCCGGCTCGCCACCCGCCCGACCCGACCCACATCGTCCGCGACGACGACGGCACTGTCCGCGCTCGGATGAGAAGCATCTCGTACGACACCATCCTGGCGACGATCATCGACGACAGTCGACTCGTCTCCCGCCAGCAGCCCCGCGTCCAGCGCCTACTGGACTCCGTCGTCCACGACGTGGCCGCCGTCGCGCTTCCCGTCCACCACGCCGCGATCCGGCGTCGGCTACCAACGCCGGCCGCTGACAACCTGCCCTGACACCCTTCAATTGACGTCGTTTCCCAGTTCACGTCCCGGGTCGGCACCCAACCGGCGGAACAGGACGGGATCGCCCTCGCGACCAACGCCTCACGACGGAGACTCTGTCGGTGAGTGCCATCCCGCCGCTGCGCCGCTCGCGATGGATCCACCCCATCGTCTCCGGCAAGAACTGTTCGTCGACCTCATGGGTGCATGCGGGTGGATCCCTAAGCCCGGGTAGCCAGCGGAGTTGACCGGGGAATCCCGGTCACGTTCAGATGAGGCGGTAGGTGTTGGCCCGGTCGGGGCTACCTCGCTCGGAGGGTGAGCAGGGTGATCTCGCTCGGCGCGAAGATCCGGAATGGCGGACCCCAGAAACCGGTCCCCCGGCTCGTGTAGAGCTGGGTCTGGCCATGCCGGCTGAGGCCCTGCACGACCGGCTGGTCGAGCCGGACCAGGTAGTGGAACGGCCACATCTGGCCGCCGTGGGTGTGCCCGGACAGTTGCAGATCCACGCCGGCCGCGACCGCGTCGTCGATCTGCTTGGGCTGGTGCGCCAGCAGCAGCACGGGCAGCCGCGGGTCGGTGCCGGCCAGCGCCGCGGCGTGGTCGGCGCGGTGACCGGCGACGCCGGACGAGGCGGCGGTCACGTCGTCCACCCCGGCGACGACGAGCCGGGCGCCGCCCCGCTCCACCACAAGGTGCCGGTTGTGCAGCGGCTCCCAGCCGAGGGTCCGCATGTGCTCGACCCAGCCCTCCGCCTCCCCGTAGTACTCGTGGTTGCCCGTCACGTACACCCGGGCCAGCCCGGCCCGGACGGCGCCCAGCGGCGCGGCCTGCGCCCGGCGCTGGTCGACCGTACCGTCGGCGATGTCGCCGGTGTGGCAGACGATGTCGGCAGCCAACCCGTTGACCACCTCGGTGCTCCGCGCCGACCAGCGGGCACGGTCGATCGGTCCGTAGTGGGTATCCGTCAACAGCACCACCCGGACCCCGTCGAGACCCGCACCCAGCCGATCCACGGTGACGTCCACCCGCCGGACCCGGGGCACTCGCATCGCCTCGGCGTACCCCCAGACGGCCAGGACGACCGAGACGACCGCCGCACCGACCGCCACAGCCCGCGACCGCACCGGATCGGCGACCCCCGCGGCGGCCAGCGGGAGCCGGGCCACGTTGCCGAGCAGCGCCCAGACGAACAGGATCCAGACCAGGCCAAGCAGGGTGTCCCCCGCGCGGGCCGCCGCGTCCAGCCGCCGGCGGCCGTGCCCGAGATACATCAGAACGGGGAACGCGACCAGCGCGACGACGAACACGCTCGTGCCGGCAGCCACCACCGGCGCCGGCCACCGCGCCGCCACCGTCAACGTCCACCACGGCAGCCCGAACAGCAACGCCAGGAGCGCGACCAGCGTCGCCCCGGACACCAGCGGTCGCAGCGACCCTCGCGCCGGCCGCACCTGTACCGCATCGCCAGCAGCCATCGTCGTCCTCCGTTCGGGTCTGTGCAGCATGACACGGTCCGAGCCGGATCGACCATTGCCCCACCGCCGATGACACTCAGCGCCACTCTGAAGCTCGCGCACGTCTAGCTGTGCTGGTCCACTCTTCGACGGAGCCGAAGAGTGGACCAGCCTGAAAGGCCCTCATGACATCGCTCGTGGGATCGGCGTCTCAGACGGCGGACCCGCAGCACACTTCCGCCCGCTCACCTGCAACGCCCTACATCAATCGACAGCAATTCGGCAGGGTGGCGTTAGGCAACTCGAGACGCCGGCCTGTGCCAGCCATCCCGGAGCTTAGGACCTGTACGTGGGCCATAAGATCCACGTCTATGGTCCGCACCACACCTCCGCGTCCTCTGGACATCGCGGCACTCTTCCCTGAACTGCGGGAACATTCCATCACCGCTACCCGCCTGCATCCCCGACCCGGCGCTCCCACGGTTACGGCCAGTTCGGTCGGCGGACCGCTGCTCTGGCCGGCCGGCGAGGAATGGCCGGTCTGCGACGACGCCGGGGCGCACGAGCCATGGAACCTGACGACCCCGGCCGCCCTGCACCGCAGGCGGGAGATCCTCGCGACCGCAGAAGCTCGGGAGCCGCTGCCGGGCGGAGACTTCTTGACTGCGGAGGAGCGGGCCGAGCTCGATGCGGCCGACGCTCTGGACCTGGACGACCTGATCGAGGATCCCATCCCGTTGGTTCCAGTCGCGCAGTTGTACCGACGAGATATCCCGGACTACGCCGGTCCTGACGGCACCGACCTGCTCCAGGTGCTGTGGTGCCCGGTGGACCACTCGGACCGGCACTACAGCCCTCGCGTCTTCCTCTACTGGCGCGACAGTTCCGCCATTGGCCCGCTACTCGAAGCACCTCCCGAACCGCCGGTGATCAGCGACACGTACCTGCCGCTTCCGTGCGTGGTGCACCCCGAGCAGGTCCGCGAGTACCAATACGCCGCCCTGCTCCCCGACGACCTACGCGAGCGGCTCGACGAGTGGGATGACGACGAAGACCAGAGCCGTCCCCACTATCAGAGCGACTTGTCGCTCGCGCCGGGATGGAAGGTCGGCGGGTACGCGAACTGGTCACTGACCGATCCGTACCCGATGGACTGTGCTGCCTGCGGCACCACGATGACCTTGATTCTCACGGTCGGCTCAAGCGACTGGAACGGCATGCATTGCAGCTGGCGCCCATCCGAGGAGAACCCGACCGCGTCCCCAGACACCGTCGGCGTGCAGATCGGGCGCGGCTACTCGCTGTACACCTTCCGCTGCCCCGAATCAATCGATCATCCCCCGGCCACCGCTATGCAGTGACGGGGCCTCCCTCCATGACGTGCCGACAAGCTGGCCGCCCGCTACCAAGCCACCATCCAACTCGCGGCCATCGACGAATAGCTATGACGGACTACAACACCTGCCCTAGACCTGGGCACCGTTCTAGTGCAGGTCGCCGTCGAGCCACTAGTCGAACGGCTCGGTCGCCGACCAGCGCGGCGACGGCGGCGAGGACGACTGCGGCAGCGTGGCGCGTGATGCGTGGAAGACGGGCGGAGATTCGGGTTACCCGCATAAGGGCCTCCTCGGCACTGGGCGGACGGCAGCCGTCTCTGACGATCGTTGCCATCGAAGGGCGCATTTGTGAAGGGGCGAGGAGGCAGCCACGAAGCTTTGAACTGCGGGCGGCTGGCATGCGGGCACGAACCGGGTCGACTCCACGCAGCCTCGCCGACGGCCTTTTCCGGGCACGCGCGGTACGCCATCAGCTCTCGAACGACATGGCGCCCAGCTCCCAGCGGCGCAGGTCGACCGGAGACTGCTTGGCCCGCATCGCCGCGATGTTCTCCCGGAGGTAACGCAGATGCAGGGAGAATGCCTGTGGGTTCGCCCCGCCCCAACGGTCGAAGACCTCCTCGGCCTCGGCGTTGTACTGGAACGCCTCAGTGCGACGGTCCAACTGCCAGAGGTATCCGCTGAGATTCGCCAGTACGGCGGCCAGGTCGAGTTCGAACGCGACCATGTTGGCCCGGACGAGGTTACGGAAGATCCCTACCGACTCCTCGGCAGCCGTCACTGCGGCACTCAGCTGCCCCAACTCGGCGTGGCGCAGGCTGACCGTGTTCAGGGTGAGCGCCAGTTCGGGCCGGTACACCGACGGCTCGTCGTGGCTGAGCTGGCGCCAGATCCGCTCCGCGTGACGGACCGTCGCCAGCGCCTCCGCGCTGCGGCCCCGGTGCGCCTCGATCACCGCCAGGTTGGTGAGCGCCCCGGCCAGGCCCCGCTCACCCCGGGCCGACCGGGAACCACCGGTGAACAACTCGACCGCCCGTCGACCCGCCACCTCGGCTTTCTCGTGGGACCCAACGTTCGACAATCGGAGAGCGAGATTGTCCAGCGCCTCCGCGAGTGCCCACCGGAACGACCCGGCACCGTCGCCCCAGGCCTGTGCGAGCGGAGTGAGCAGCTCCACGGCCCGCTCCGCACTGGCCAGCGCCGCAGGGTAACGGTTCACGGCGGCGAGTCGGTGAGCCCGCAGATGCGGGGCCAGGGCGAGCAGCGCGAACGATTCCGGCGAGGCGGCGGTAGTCACCGCGGCCTCGCCGGCCGCGACGGCAAGGTCGGTCTGCTCCAATGCCGCTTCGCGGTCCCCGGCATTGGCCAACCGGCACCCGTAAGCGATGTGCAGGCGGGTCCGCTCAGCCGGGTCGGGGTTTCGGACGAGGCGGTCAGCCGCGAGGCGGTCAGCCGCGAGGCGGGCCACCACCTCGCGTGCCACGTTGTCGAAGTCGACGTGACGTCGGGGAGGCAGGAAGGGTTCGATCCGTGCCAGAAGCTCGACGTCCACATCCGGAAGGTCGATGATCTTCGCGAGCACCGCCCCGCCGGCGGCGGTGGCGAGCGCCGGGTCGTCACATAGGGCCGGCAGGAGCACCGCGGCGGCCACACGCGCCCAGCCGTCCGCCACCTCGGCGAGCACCGTGAGCGCGCCAGCCCGGACCCGAGCCGCCTGCGCGGTGGGCATGCCCGCACCGCGCAGCAGCGCGCGAACGACGCCGACCGCCCACGCCTTCGGAGCGTACGACGACCATCCGTGACCGGGAAGCGCCAACGCCAGGTATGCCTCCCCGAGGACGACCGGAGGCCGGCTGCGACCTCGGCATCGGGCGGCGCCAGTCTGACACGCGGAGCAGTCGCGGAATAACGAACTATCGACGTATCGAATTAGCTCAGTGCCTCCGCGTTCCGCGGCTCGGCGCTGAGCGGCACCGCCCTCGGTTCACTCGTGCCGCGGGCGCGCGCCCGGCTGGACACCCCTGAGGCGCCCACCCGGTTCTCCTAAGGACTGGACACCAATACCGTTTCGCCTACCGATCGTTGTCGACTACCACCAGGCCGCACTCGTAGCCGAGAATGACCGCCTGCACCCGATCCCGCAGCCCCAGCTTCGCCAGGATCCGGCCGAGGTGGGTCTTGATCGTGCTCTCGGAGACGAAGAGCGCCGCCGCGATTTCCGCGTTCGAAAGCCCTCGCGCGACCAGGGTCAGCACCTCGCGCTCGCGCTCGGTCAGCGCCGCCAGCCGCGCGTTCGTGTCGGGCCGGGGCGGGGTCCTGCCGAGGTAGTGCGCGAAGAGGCGGCGGGTGACGGTGGGCGCGGCCACCGCCTCGCCGGCGGCCACCACTCGTACGGCGGAGATCAGGTCGGCGGCGAGCGCGTCCTTGAGCAGGAAGCCGCTGGCTCCGGCGCGGAGCCCGGCGAGCACGTACTCGTCCAGGTCGAAGGTGGTCAGGATGATCACACGGGCCGGGTGCCCACCGAGGCGGATGCGGCGGGTCGCCTCGATGCCGTTCAGGCCGGGCATCCGTACGTCCATCAGGACTACGTCGGGCCGGCTGCGGGCCACCACGGTCAACGCCTGCGACCCATCGGCGGCCTCCCCGACCACCTCGATGTCGCCGGTCTCCTCAAGCACCAGCCGGAACCCGGTGCGCACCAGTGTCTGATCGTCGACCAGCACGACTCGTATGCTCATCGCTGCACCGATGTGATCGTGCGGGCTTGCAGCGGCAGCGTCGCGCGGAGCCGGAATCCGCCGCCCCCGGCCGCGCCGGTTTCCAGTTCGCCCCCCAGCATGGCGACGCGCTCGGCGATGCCGCGCAACCCGTTGCCGCGTCCGTCCGCCCCGTCCGTCAAGCCCGTGCCGTCGTCGGTCACCTCCATCCGGAGGTGACCGGGCTCGAATGCCAGCCGCAGCACCGCGCCGGCGCCCGGGCCCGCGTGCTTCAGCGTGTTCGTCAAGGCCTCCTGCGTGATCCGGTAGGCGGACAGGTCGACCGCTGGGGGCACCGCGGCGGGCACTCCGTCGACGTACATGTCGATCCGCATCCCGGTGGACCGCAGCTGATCGATCAGCTCGGGCAGCGCGCCGAGGCCCGGCAGCGGAGTCAGCCGCGCGTCGCCGGCCGAATCGGTGCGCCCGGCGGCGAGCAGTCGGCGCATCTCAGCCAGGGAGGCCCGTCCTGTTGTGATCACGTGCTGCAGCGCGGTGGCGGCGCGGTCCGGATGCCGATTGAGCGCGGCGGACGCACCCTGCGCCTGCACCACCATCACCGAAATCCCGTGCGCCACCACGTCGTGCAGCTCCCGGGTGATCCGGGCGCGCTCAGCCGCGACCGCCAGCGCCGCCCGCTGCCGCTCCTCCCGGGCCAGGTCGGCAGTACGCTGCTCGACCGCGGCCAGGTGCGCGCGCCGGCTGCGCATCGCGTCACCAACGGCGAACGCGGCGACCAGCAGCAGCCACAGCTCCGTGACCGACTGGCCGACATTGACCAGTCTGTCGACCGAGAACACCGACGGCGGTGCCAGCACTCGCTTGACCCCGTCGTTGGCCAACGCCCCCTCGACCTGCCTCTGCGCGACCTGCTCCTGGGTAACCTGCTGGACCCTCGCGAACTCCTGCTGTTCGGCATGGATGCGGCCGCTCAGCATCGCCGCGTAGGTCAGCAGCATGGTGATGGCCAGCACGGCGAGCGAGATCCGCCGGTTTCGGCCCATCGCGGCCACGGTGTACAGGACCAGCGGAAGTGCCAGATCGAGCAGCTGGAACTTGGCGTCGCTGAACAGATGGCCGAACACCCCGGCCCCGGTGAGGACCAGTGCCACCGGAGGATGTTGTTGCCTGATCAGCAGGCCGAGAACGATCAGCCCGGCGAACATCCACCACAGGTGGTCCGCGGGGAGAGCGTTCTTCTTCACGTACTCCCCGGCGGCATCCGCGATCGTCCTGGACACGAGCCCGGGCCCCAAGGTCAGCACGATCAGCACCAGCGCCAGCGCGGCGTCGGTCAGGAAGTGGCGCGGCACGAACCGGAGCACCCTCCCATGGTAGGGACGCAGGGCGGCGGCAGCGTCCGACTCAGGTGCTACGTCCGCGGTACCGGCGGCGGCCAAAGGACCGACTCCGGTCCGACGAGGTGAATCACCACGGCAGGCACCGTGAAGCCATGACCAGAACAACGTCCAGAGTTTTTCTAGCCGCCCTGCTCGCCGTCGGGGCCGGGGTTGTCGGATGCGACCGCGGCGATTCTGCCTCCGGGGCGCCAACTCCGTCGGCGTCTGCCTCGGTGAGCCGCCAGCAACTGCTCGCCCTCGGCCAGGAGTGGGTCAAGTGCATGCGCGATCACGGTCTGCCCCGAATGCCGGACGCCGACCTCGGCTCGGAGGGATACCTCGAGTTCCCACCCCAGGGCGGGTACGACTGGAAGAGCGACCTGCGCAACCATCCAGCGGCCATCGAGGCGTGCAAGTCGATCGAGGACCGGTATCCCCCGACGGCGTTCCGCCCCAAGGCACAACTCTCCGCCGCGGACGTGCGCAAGCTCGGCGAGTACGCCAGGTGCATCCGCGAACACGGCGTCCCCGAGTTCCCCGACCCGAACGCGGCCGGCGAATTCGACCTCACCGGGACCCCGCTGGCCAACGGACTCCCGCCCCAACAGATGAACGCAGCAGCACAGGCGTGCAGGCAGATCTGGAACGGTGAGGTCCGCATCCACGACAACGGCGGCGGCGCGACCGGAGGCAAGAAGTGAGCCGCCGGCGCCGGACCGCAACGGTGCTCGCGGTCGCGGTGGCCGCGCCGCTCGCCGCCGGCGTGGCCTACGCCGCCCGCCCCCGTGGGGACGCCCCCGACCCACCCGCCGCCACGGTGGCCATCGGAACCGCCAAGGTCACCCAAGGCACGCTCACCGAACGCATCCAGGTCGGCGGTGTCCTCGGTTACCTGGGCTCCTACACCGTCGACCATCGGGGCATGCCAGGTGTGCTGACCGCAGGGCCCGAATCGGGCGCCACGTTCGGCCGCGGCGCCGTCCTCTATCGGGTCGCCGACACACCGGTCCGCCTCCTGCTGGGCAGCGTTCCTGCGTACCGCGACTTCCGGTACGGGATGAGCGACGGCCCCGACGTGCGCCAACTGGAGCGCAACCTCGTCGACATGGGCTTCGACCCTGACCACCGGATCACGGTGGACCGGCACTTCAGCGCCGCCACGGCCACGGCTATCCGGCGCTGGGAGGCGTCCTGGGGGCGGCCGGCCCACCAGCGCACCGGACGGCTCACCCAGGCCCAGATCGTCTTCCTGCCCGCCCCGCTGCGCGTCACCCAGCTACAGATCCGGGTCGGCGGCACCGTCGGGCCCGGGACGACGGTGCTCACCGGGACGTCGACGGACCGGGCGGTGACGGCACAGCTGGACACCGCGCAGCGCAGCACAGTACACACCGGCGACCCTGTCGAGGTCGGCCTACCGGACGCCGAACCGATTCCCGGGCGGGTCACCGGCGTCGGCGAGATCGCGACGGCGCCCCCCGGAGACTCCGGCAACGGCCCACAGCAGCCGGCGAACCCGGACACGGCGACGGTCTCCCTCACCATCGCGGTCCGCCTGCCCCGCGGCAACAACCTGGAGCAGGCACCGGTGACCGTCGACATCGTCACCGGCACCCGCCCCAATGTCCTGCTGGTCCCGATCGCCGCACTGCTCGCGCGACCGGGCGGCGGCTACCAAGTGCATCTGGCCGGCGGCACCGCAACACAGGTGGAACCGGGCAGCTTCGACGAGAGCACCGGCCAGGTGGAAATCGTCCACGGCCTCACCGCCGACCAGACCGTGGAGGTGCCCTCGTCATGACCGACGACACCGAGCGGCACCCATCCGCCGTGCGCAACCACCTCACCAGCGGGGACCAGGCGTGGCAGAAGGAGGCACAGCCATGACCGCCGTCCTGGAGTTGATCAACGCGCGCAAGGTCTACCCCGGCACACCGCCGGTCGAATCGCTGCGCGGCGCCACCCTCACCGTGCACAGCGGCGAGCTGGTCGCCGTTGCCGGCCCGTCCGGCTCCGGCAAGACCACGCTGCTCAACCTGGCCGCCGGCCTGGACCGCCCGTCCGGCGGCTCGGTACGCATCGCCGGCCACCCGGTCGAAAAGCTGCGCGACGCGCAGCTCTCCGGCGTGCGTGCGCACCTCCTCGGGATTGTCTTTCAACAGTTCTTCCTGTTGGAGCGGCTGACTGCGGCAGAGAACGTGGCAACGGGCCTGCTCTACCGCGGTGTGCCGGCCGCCGAACGCCGGCGGGCCGCCCGCACCGCCTGCGAGCGGGTCGGGCTGGCCCACCGCGCCGATTTCCCTGCCGCACATCTGTCCGGCGGCGAGCGGCAGCGGGTAGCGATCGCCCGCGCGCTGGTCGGCCGCCCTGCCGTGGTGCTCGCCGACGAACCTACCGGCAATCTCGACTCCGTCACCGGCGACGAGATCGTCGAACTGCTACGCGAACTCAACGACGACGGTGTCACCATCGTGGTGATCACGCACGACGAGCGGGTCGCCGCGGCGATGCGGCGCCGCATCCAGTTGCGGGACGGACTGGTGGTCGCAGACACCGGGGCTGCGTCGTGAGGTCCCGCCTGCGCGCCGCCGATCTGCTGCCGGTGAGCACCGTGGGCCTGCGGTCGCGGCCCGGCCGGGCGGCGCTGTCCATCCTCGGGGTGGCGATCGGGATCGCGGCCATGGTCGCCGTGCTCGGCGTCACCCGGTCCAGCCAGTCCGACGTGATCGCCCGCATCGATCGGGTCGGCACCAACCTGCTCACCGTGGGCAGCGGCAAGACCATCCGCGGGGAGGAGGCCCAGTTGCCGGTGACCGCGGGCACGGCGGTGGCGCGTACCGACGGGGTGCTCACCTCGGCGGCGACCGCAATGCTCGACGTGCGGATCTACCGCAACGACCGGATGCCCGCCGGGCGGACCGGCGGACTGTCGGTGCGGGCCGCCGACCCGGCACTGCTCGCCACCCTGGACGGCACCCTGGTAGACGGACGCTTCCTGGATGTGGCGACGGCCCGTTATCCGGCGGTGGTGCTCGGCCACTACGCCGCCACGTCGCTGGGCATCCGCCGCGTCACCGGGAACCCGCAGGTCTACCTCGGCCACCGCTGGTACACGGTGGTGGGCATCATGGCGCCGGTCGAGCTGGCGCCAGAACTGGACGCTTCGGCGCTGATTGGCGCGCCGGTGGCGGCCGACCAATTCGGGTACGACGGCAAACCGACCCGGATCTTCGTGCGGGCACAGACCGAACGCACCGACGAGGTGGCCGGCCTGCTCGGACGGGCGGCCAACCCGGCCCACCCCGAGGAGGTCGCCGTGAGCCGGCCCTCGGAAGCGCTCACCGCCCGGCTCGCGGTCACCGGCGGAGCCACCGTACTGCTGCTGGGCCTCGGCGTGGTGGCTCTGCTGGTCGGCGGCATCGGCATCGCCAACGTGCTGGTGATCTCGGTCCTGGAACGGCGCGGCGAGATCGGGCTGCGCCGGGCGCTGGGTGCCACCCGCCGGCACATCGCGGCGCAATTCCTGGTCGAGTCGCTGCTGCTGGGCGCGGGCGGCGGCGCGGCGGGGGTCATACTGGGCGCCACGATCACGTACGTGATGGCCATCGTCCGCGGCTGGCAGACGCTCGTGCCGGCTGCCGCGATCGGCACGGGTCTGGCCGCTGCCCTTCTTATCGGAGGGCTGGCGGGGGTCTATCCGGCTCTGCGGGCCGCCCGCCTCTCCCCGTCCACGGCACTGCGAACGACGTGAGTGCGGGCGCCCTGGCCGGATGGGACAACACGACGCTGCCCGGACCGCACATGACGCCCGTGGTGCGAGTCAACTCGCTGCCCAACTGATCGTGACGAACTGTAACGCTGGCGGGAGATGGGTAGGCCACGGATTCTCTCCCTACCGCCGGCCTACAGTCCCCGCGCGTGGCGCACCGGGCCCTGAGTGACCACAGTGGCGTCGGCTACTGCGCGAACTGGCGACGCCGACGGTGACACCCAGGTGTTCTCCGCCGGTGCAGGCTTTCCGAGGAGAACCTGCACCGGCGGACGAATCTGATTCAACCCCGTACCGATGAAGGCACCGTGGTTATCCAACGCCGTGGCCAAGGCGCAGCGACTTCTCACTGCCGTCTTACAGAGATTGAAAGGCTGGCGTCTCTCGACGTGTGTGCGTGATCTGCGTCGATGGTTTGGCTAGGTCGGGGTGATGAGGTATCCGGCTGGTGGTGGCATGAACGCGGCAGCCCGGGTCCGGCGTGAGAAGGTCCGGGTCCAGGCCGCGACGATGTT